>DVNP01000256.1 GCA_018714285.1 Candidatus Caccomorpha excrementavium
GGTATGTTGAAGAGATTTACCCTGCTCACATTCCCGGATAAAAACAGGGGTTCCGGCAGGGCAGAAATCCGTCAAAATCCATTGCGAAATTTCCTGTTTTGTTATATCATGGTAACAGCAGTATACTCATTATAACCGACAGGGTCTGCATCCGCAGACATGTCCGCACACCGGGAGGTAAAAAAGATGAAGGGAACATCAAAAGAGAATTTTTCAAAGCAGAGTTCATTCAAAAAAGAGGAATCCGGCAGCTCCTACTTCAGGATTATCCATCTGGATGCCGGACGCAAGTATTTCAGCCCCGGCAATATCAGGACAATTCTTGATATTGCCGCCGCTGCCGGATACAACCAGCTGGAATTCTATTTTTCAGATAATCAGGGCTTCCGGCTTTCATTGGACAACTTAACAGTTGTCACACCCGCCGGTCATTCCTATGACCTGACCCCGGCGCTTGGAGACGGATACGCCTATAATAACCATCATCCCGATTACAGCGGCAGGTATCTGACCCAGGCAGAGATGGACGAGCTGATTGATTACGCGGGGGAGCTGGGAATTGAAATCGTTCCCTGCATGGAAACGCCCGGCCATATGGGCGCCATTCTGGAGCAATTCCCGCAGTTTTGCTATCAGCAGTCCAGAAGCGCGATTGACCTTGAGAATCCGGAGGCCGTCCGTTTCGCGCTGGCCGTCGTGGATCGGTACGCGGAATACTTCGCGTCCCGCGGCATAAGGTACTTCAATATCGGCGCGGACGAGTTTGCCAATGATCTTCCTGACATGGGCTTCGAAGGCCTGCACAACCAGGGACGCTATCAGCTCTTTGTTGATTATCTCAACGCGGCTGCCGATGTCGTAATCCGCCGCGGCTTAACGCCCCGGGCGTTCAATGACGGAATCTACTATAAGAATGATACTGCGGTCTCCATTAACAAAGCGATTCAGGTCTGCTACTGGTCTTCCGGCTGGTGCGGATACCATCTCGCGCCTGCCGCTCTTATTGCACAGCAGGGACATGAGCTGATTAATACGAACGGCGATTATTACTGGGTTCTTGGCGGTACGGAGTGTACGCCCGAGAAGGCCGCGCAGTTCTCGGATACCGTATATCCCGGCGGAACCGCTCCGAAGCCTGCAGGCTCCATGTTCTGCATCTGGTGCGATACGGCGGACGCGGACGGCGCGGACGGAGGCGACGGCGTCGTGAAACGGGCGGCCGATGCCATAACGGCGTTCGGGAACGCAATGAAGGGATAAATTATAAGAGATATGACACAAAGTTGCCGGCGGCGGAGAAAGCTGCTGGCAGCTTTGTGTCCGTCACAGGTTTTTGAACAAATCTCCTGCCTCATCAGGACGGACGATTTTTCCATGATTTTACAGATGCCGCCTTCCTTTTCCTCCTTGACATCCTCCTGCATTCATAGTATGATAGGGGCAGAAATTCAAGAACACGCGTTCTGTACGAACACGATTCCAAGCCGGCACAGGTCAGTACAAAAGAGGGCAGAATCCGGTTACCGCAGTCTCTGCCTGTAACAGAAACCCTGTCACATCAATTCCCGTATAGATGGAGGTGTTATGTATGCGCCAGAGACAACCTGCCATGGAGCGCGTCTACGTCAGCGTCACATCCAGCTTTGACGCCACCGGATATATGCTGCCGACGGCGAGAACCTGGCCGGACGGCCGTACCTTCCCGATCGAATGCGTCCGGGACTACCGTCCGGCCGACCCGTCCGATGCATCCCGCGGCGACTGTTACACGGTAATCATTCGCGGCCAGGAAAAGCATCTGTTCTTCGAACGCACAGACCCGCTGTTCTCCAGCCGGGTCGGAAGATGGTTCGTAAAGAGAATGATCCGGGAAAGGAGAGAAACCCATTGAGAACCTATCTGGCCATTGATCTGAAGTCCTATTACGCGTCTGCCGAATGCGCCGCCAGACATCTGGATCCTCTGACCACGAACCTGGTCGTGGCAGACGCTTCCAGGACAGAGAAGACCATCTGCCTGGCGGTCTCCCCTTCTCTGAAGGCTTACGGAATTCCCGGCAGAGCCCGGCTGTTCGAGGTAGTTCAAAAGGTAAAGGAAGTGAACGCCGCCCGCCTTCAGGAGGCCGTCCGCCGCCATATCGCTCTGATAAAGGACGGGAAGCCGTCTCTTGGCAGCCCTTCCTTTGATTCGGAAGCGCTCAAGCGCGATCCCGTTCTGGAAGCTTCCTATTTAATTGCCCCTCCCAGAATGGCCTATTATATGGAGATGTCTGCCAGAATCTATTCTGTTTACCTGAAGTATGTCGCGCCGGAGGATATCCATGTCTATTCCATTGACGAGGTCTTCATGGATGTCACCTCTTATCTGGATCATTACCGGATGTCCGCCCATGACCTGGCCAAGGCCATCATCCGTGAGGTTCTGTACTCCACCGGCATTACCGCCACGGCCGGAATCGGCACGAACCTCTATCTGGCGAAGCTGGCCATGGATATCGTTGCCAAGCACACGGCGCCGGATCCGGACGGCGTCCGGACGGCGGAGCTGAACGAGGACTCCTTCCGCTATCTGCTGTGGGATCACAAGCCTCTCACCGACTTCTGGCAGATCGGCTCCGGAATTGCCGGCCGCCTGGAGAAGCACGGAATCCGCACTATGGGCGAGCTGGCCAGGGCAAGCCTGACCGATGAAGAGATGCTGTTTCGGGAATTCGGCGTGGACGCGGAGATTCTGATCGACCACGCCTGGGGCATCGAGCCCTGCGGACTGGCCGAGATCAAGGCTTATCAGCCTTCCGAAAACAGCATCTGCGAGGGACAGGTGCTTTCGTGTCCTTATGAATTCAATAAGGCCCAAATCATTGTACAGGAAATGGCCGGCAGTCTGGCCTACCAGCTCTGTGACAGGAACCTGATCACCGACTCCCTGACCATGGATGTCGGATACGACAGGGAGAACTGTGACAGGGGCTCCTATCGCGGCGAGATTCACGTTGACCGCTACGGACGCAGAGTTCCCAAGGGCGCGCACGGCACCGTCCGGCTGGATATGCCGACAAATCTGGAGAGCCGGCTGGCAAAATCCGCCCTGAAGCTTTTTGACCGGATTGCCGATCCGGCGCTGCTGATCCGGCGCATCACCATCACGGCGAATCATGCCGTACCGGATGAAGGAATCTTCCAGCTTAATCTGTTCGCCGATACCGGACAGATGAATAAGGAGAAACGGCTGCAGGAGGCTATTCTGGGATTAAAGAAGAAGTACGGGAAGAACACGGTATTAAAGGGCACCAGCTTTCTGGACGGCGCTACCATGCGGGAGCGGAACGGCCAGATTGGCGGGCATAAGGCGTGAAGTCATTTCAGACTGCGGCTTATCTGCATTCGTAAGGCGCGGCCGGTGTCGGAAGATTGGAGGGAGAAGAACTGGATTACAGGAATTCAAAGGAAGTCCGCGCCGCCGCGGCCAGGTATTCGGATATCATAGGACGCTCCCGTCCTGAGCCGTCCTATCTCCATCCCCGGATGCCGGTTTCGGCCCGGGCCAAGATATTCTCGCCCTTTGCGGCTCTCCGCGGGTATGACGAGGAGCTTGCCGAAGAGGAACAGAAGAAGTCCCGGGTGCCGAAGAAGGCTCTGTCAGAGGAAGAAAGCCGGATCCTCTCGGAACGCCTTATACAGGTAAGGAAGGGAATGACGG
The DNA here is from genome assembly GCA_018714285.1 of Candidatus Caccomorpha excrementavium. Lineage (GTDB taxonomy): Bacteria > Bacillota > Clostridia > Lachnospirales > Lachnospiraceae > Caccomorpha > Caccomorpha excrementavium. The sequence continues at coordinate 3,700 of DVNP01000256.1, forward strand.
TTACGGTCAGATACTTCGCGGAGGATACCCTGCATCCGGCCACGCCGCCGCTCGGTACCTATGAGGAACTGTCGGGCATGGTCGTATGGATGGATCCGGCGATCCGGCGGCTTTGTATCGGGAAGGACGGGGCGGAGATCGTGATTGGGTTTGATGAGATGGACGGGATTACGTATGGGACGGAACAGACTGCGGGGGCCTGTTTGGAACATAAGACGCTTTATAAGCGATGTTAGACTTAATTGATAGGAAAGCGAGTGATAATAGTGAAGGTAAAACTATCTGACATTATCGATGCCATAGAAATGGCTGACCAATATTCAGAAGATTTTCTTGATCGGGAAACCGGTGAAATTGTCCAAATCAGTGATATGACAATGAGCATTGACGAACGGGAGGAGGCCTATGAGCTGCTTGACGCGCATGGTTTCTACCGTCTTCCTTCCTCGTTTGATATCCGCGAATATGATATTATGGAGGACTTCGTTTATTCCCTTCCGAAATCCCAGCAGAGCAGACTGGCCCGGGCAATCAGCGGACGCGGCGCATTCCGGCGCTTTAAGGACATGATTCACCAGCTCGACCTTGCAGACCGATGGTATGAGTATCAGGCATCCGCATACAGGAAAAAAGCGATCCAATGGTGCGAAGAGAATGGTCTGGAATACGAAGAATAATTGGGTTTTTTGACGATCCGGCGGCGTATCATGGATCCCGCCGGATCGCGTTATCATAACGCTTCTTGATCCGGTCTTTTCCAGAGGGCGTTCGTCTTATTTTATCAGATTCATGTTCCCGGACAGCCATTCCTGTACTAATTTTACACTGACCTTCACAATATCCGCAATATCGGTTACCGACATACCCCTTTCCGCAAGTGTTAAGGCCGTTTCTTTGGCCTTTTTCATTTCTCCTGCAGCAAGTCCTTCTGCAATTCCCTGAACTCTGCCACGTTCTTCACCGAGTTTTGCACCTTCATTATAAATTTTTTCCATCTCACGGCACATAAAATCAACTGCTTCCTGAGTCTCTTTCAATTCGTACACATGTTTTGCTAAAACCTCGCTGTGGATATCCCCAGCATTCTTGCAATGAAAATCATGCATCAGTCGA
>DVNP01000257.1 GCA_018714285.1 Candidatus Caccomorpha excrementavium
GGCTTTTGTTCTCCTGTGTCTGCAGCGAGAGGGATCCGGTTCCGGAGGTCATACGTAGATTCAGCGCAAGGATCGGATGTCTGATGTTGGAGCTGCCGCCGCTGCGAAGCCGTTCCGATGAAATTCCTTCCCTTGCGAGTCTCTATCTGAGCAGCCTGAATCATGAGCTGGGCAGGCAGATATCCGGTTTTGAGCCGCATGCCATTGAGCTGCTGCGCCAGTATGACTGGCCGAACAACTATACCCAGTTCAAGCATATTCTGCAGACGCTGGCCGTACGGACGAATTCCGCTTACATACGGGGCAGTCTGGTGGCAGAGCTGCTGGATCGGGAACGCGCGCTGCGCCGCAGTGCGTCTTGCGCCGCCGGAAATACTTCGGAAGCTGCGGACCGGATGCTGGAAGAGATGATAGGCGATATCATACAGCAGACGGTCGCGGCCAGCAACGGCAACCGTGCGGCTGCCGCGCGGAAGCTGGGTATCAGCCGCACGACATTGTGGCGCTATCTGAGGCGGAATGCCGGTCCGCGTCAGGAAGACCGGAAGAAATAAGCAGGCAGGAAGCTGAATTTCCGAATTAAATATTATGATCTGTCTTGTAAACCAAGATTAAAAATGTTATAATTATTTACAAATTAAGACGGGATCTTTTGGCATCAGAAGGAGCAAAGCTGTATGGTATCAGAGCCCGGACGGAATTCCGGGAGAAATGAGGAGAATCATGTCGAAGTATACAACCGATCATTTGAAGGAAGTGACCGTTGCGTTCAACACCCCGTTTGCCGCGGACGGCAGCGTGGATCGGAAGGCCTCAAAGGCGCTGGCAAGATATTTTGCCGACAAAGGAGTGAAGAGTCTGTATCTTTGCGGAAGCACCGGGGAAGGGTTCCTGCTTGATCAGGACGAGAGAATGGAGCTTGTGGAAGCGGTTCTGGATGAAGTGGGCGGTGAGATGAATCTGATTGTTCATGTGGGCTGCGCATCTACAAGACACTCCGTACTGCTGGCGAAGCATGCCAAGGAAGCCGGAGCGGATGCGATCTCCGCCGTTCCCTGCGTTTATTACAGACTGGACGAGGAAAGCGTGTACCGGCACTGGACACAGATAACGGAGGCTGCCGATCTCCCGTTTATTATATACAATATCCCGCAGCTGACTGGATTCTTCCTTTCTGTGAGCCTGCTGAAGCGGATGCTTGAGAATGACAGGGTGGCCGGACTGAAGTGTTCCTCCGATCCGGTACATGATATCTTACGGTTTAAGCAGGAGGGAGGAAGAGATTTCATTGTATACAACGGTTCTGACGAGCAGTATCTTGCAGGACGGATAATGGGAGCGGACGCGGGAATCGGCGGTACCTACGGAGCGATGCCGGAGCTGTACCTGAAGCTGGAGGAGCTGATCCGGAGGGGAGAGTATGAGAAGGCAAAGCAGGTGCAGAATATCGTCACGCCGCTGGTATACAGGCTCTGCTCCTTCGGTTCCCTGTACGGAGCGGTTAAGGCGATCCTGGCGCTTGACGGGTGTCCGTGCGGCATTCCGAGGCTTCCGTTCCTCCCGGTGAGGGAAGAGGATCCAGAGATCCGGCGGCTCTATCAGGATATCAGACAGGCCGTGCAGGAGACGGCAAAGCTGTAGGGAAATTACGAATACGGACCGTAAGTTCGGACAAAGAAAGCAGATAGAAGGAAGAAACCGGATATAACAGGAGGGAAGAATGGGAAGAGAGATACTGGACAAAATCCGCGGAGGACTGATTGTATCCTGTCAGGCGCTTGCCGATGAGCCGCTGCATGGTTCTTATATTATGTCGAGAATGGCATACGCGGCAATGCAGGGGGGCGCGGCCGGGATCCGGGCGAACTCCGCGGAGGATATTCTCGCGATCAGGAAGGAAGTCAATCTGCCGGTAATCGGGATTATCAAGGCGGTCTACGGCGAATGTCCGGTCTATATTACACCTACCATGAAGGAGGTTGACGCGCTTGCCGGATGCGGAGCGGTCGATGTGATCGCGACGGATTGTACCGGCAGGGAGCGGCCGGATGGGAGGAGCCTGCAGGAATTCTACCTTGAGATTCGCGGGAAGTATCCGGATCAGCTGCTGATGGCTGACTGCTCCTGCTACGAGGAAGGAATGTACGCGGCGGAGCTGGGCTTCGACCTGATTGGGACGACGCTGAGCGGATATACCGAATATACGAAGGGCAGGGAGCTTCCGGACTTCGAATTGATGAGGCGGCTTGTCTGTGACTGCGGAAAGCCGGTGATTGCGGAAGGCGGAATCTGGACGCCGGATCAGCTGAAGACGGCAATGGAGACGGGCGTTCTGGCGGCGGTGATCGGGACGGCGATTACGAGACCCATGAATATTACAAGGCGGTTTGTGGACGCGATTCGTTAAGCGTTTGACGGTATAGAAGGGGATGGATATGAAGAGGATTGCGGTACTTGACATCGGAGGAACGGCGATGAAGTCGGGACTCTTTTGCGGGGGAAAGTTGTCGCAGGTACGGGAGACCGCTTCGGAGGCGGGTCTTGGGGGAGAGCATGTGATGAAGAGAGCGCAGGAGCTTCTTCTTCGGATGCAGGAGGACGGATTTGACGCAGTCGGAATCAGCACGGCGGGGCAGGTAGAGAGGGAGACCGGGCGGATTCGGTATGCGAACGGCAATATTCCCGGATATACCGGAATGCCCGTAAAGGAGCGCATCGAGCAGATGTTCCGGAAGCCGGCGGCGGTTGAGAACGACGTGAATGCAGCCGCCATCGGGGAAGGCAGGTTTGGCGCGGGACGCGGATATCCGGATTACCTGTGCCTTACATATGGCACGGGGGTCGGAGGAGCGATTGTAATGAACGGAAGGATCTACTCCGGAAGCGCCGGATCGGCGGGCGAGTTCGGAGCCATGGTGATTCACGGCTCCGGGGCCGGCGGCAGTGATCCCTTTGCCGGCTGCTATGAACGGTACGCTTCGGTTACCGCGCTTGTAAGCCGGGCGCGTATGCTGGATTCGGAGCTTGACAGCGGCAGGAAGATATTTGCGCGGCTTACGGAGCCGGATGTGAAGGGACTTGTGGACGCCTGGATTGACGAGATCGCGCTGGGACTTCGCAGCCTGATTCATATCTTCAATCCGCCCTGCGTGATTCTGGGAGGAGGGGTTATGGAACAGCCGTATCTGTTTGGACAGGCGGCGGAACGAACGATGCAGAGTATTATGCCGGGCTTTCGGAATGTCAGGATTGTTCCGGCTGAGCTTAAGAATACCGCCGGGCTGCTCGGGGCCGCTGCGCTGGCGGAAGAACTGGTACAGGATTGATGAAACGTCCCGCAGGGCTGTACAGCCGGTTCCCTGCGGGATTGTCCCGCAGGGACAGTAAAGCTTTAGATATCTGATCCGAGATCTTATATCCGGGTGGTCTCCCGGCTGATCAGCACCGGGGTGATAACCCTGTGGACAGGAGCGGCAGCCGGGGCCGGTTTCCTTTTTTTCCGTTCTTTCATCTGGTCTACCAGGATCT
>DVNP01000258.1 GCA_018714285.1 Candidatus Caccomorpha excrementavium
CTGTCCTGCGCCATATCCCATCCGTATACGTTCGCGTAATAGCTGTTCTGGGCAACCCTGCCGTTATTAAACCGGATCACCGAGCCTCCGCCTTCCGGTACCAGCAGGAATCCGTCTTCCTGCGTTCCTCCCGCTCCGAAATACGGAAGAACCGTCAGATAATAGATCGGATATTCCTCTCTGTACTGAATCTCATCATAGGGGATCTCCACAATCAGGTCGTCCCCGTCCAGACGGTATATTATACTGATATTGAAGACCGGATTATCCGAAACCGACTCCGACAGATCCTTCTCCTTGTCCTCAAGATACTCCTCATACGTATAGCCTGCGGACGAAAAGATCTCCTCCAGCCTTCTCTTAATATTATCCTTGGTTGTGCTGCGGAGCGTATAAATCACATTCGTTTCCAGAATCGGATACTGCGCAAGCAGGGCCTCCCGATCGTCGTTTCTCCCCAGATTATTGATATCATACTTCTTATAATAATCCGTGATCATAACCATATCGCTTTTATCCACTTTATCGAAAACAGCCTGCATCCGTTCTTCTTCCATAACGAGCGGAATTACATATTCCTGCTCCACATTGCCGATCGAATAATAAACCTTAATCGAATCATCGCTCTCTTCAATCTGATAGATCTGATTCTGCATACTGTAAGAATAATTACTGTACAGGGTGTCCACTCCATTGATCGTACTGTAAGTCAGCAGCAGGGTGGACTGAAGCTTATCCTTCTCTATCGTCATGGCCAGCGCATCCTCCGACGCGTCAACCGGATTGGAGTACCATACCTGCCCGGTCTCCTTCATTGTTACGGTAAACTGAGTCGTCGAGGAATCCAGGGAAAAAATCAGCTTATCATTTTCCAGAATATACGCCTTCTCCTCTCCGTCATAACCGTTCACCTTAATGATCTCCTCCGGCTCCTCCGTATCCCGCCCGAGTATTGCGAATATGCCGATGCCCGCCAGGACGACAAGCACGAAGACCCCGGGAGCAATCAGGCTTTTCAGCATTTTCTTCAGCGCGGCCTTTCTCTCGGCCTTTCTAACCGTTTTATCTTTTTTCATTCCCGAGCCTCCTTACATCCGGAACAGGATTTCCCTGCCGATGGAAATAAAGTACGCGATCCCCTGGCTTATCATGCTGAAGAACAGCAGCAGAATGAATACCATAACCAGCATGGCGAAGATCGTCGCGACCGTAAACAGGAGTGTCTTCTTCATCGTATACTCATGAATCTCCATCATGGCGCATACAATCAGCAGCCCGGCCCATATCAGGGAGAACACGCTTAAGACGGAATAGAACGCTCCCTCATCCACTGTTACGATATTGCTGAACAGGATCAGCGGAAACTGAATCAGCGGATACGGCGTCATGGCATAACAGGTTGCCATATAAATCTGCCCAAGCCGCCCCTTCCCGTCAAACAGCGTCGTCAGCGCCCAGTTGCCCACGCACCAGAGCGCAAGCGGGAACAGGATGCTGGCCAGGTAAAGGAAAATATTCACCCCCGGCCAGTACACCTTGTTAAAGAGAAAGCTGGTGAACTGCAGCTTGCAGATTCTGACGGCCAGCGTCAGAATCAGAATCGTATTGGCAGCCGCCATGGAGCCCCTCTTCTCATGAGTCAGATCCCAGAACCCATCCAGCGGATGAGTAATGCAGTGAAGGGTAAATCTGAGTGTCTGCTTATAATGAACCATCGTTTCTTTCTTACTTAATACAGCGAACATATCTGCCTCCCTCCTCTTCTACTGTTCGGGATTCTTCCCGGGAAGACTCCCTGACTCCGTGCCGGCAAAGATATCAGCCGTATCGATCTCATGCTTGATTTTTCTGATCTTTCCGACGGCAAGCGGTACAACCAGCACCAGGAACACGGCAGCGAACAGAATCACAATATGCTCCTCTACCCATTCCTTTCTGTACTGCTTATATGCCCTGGAATAATTGTCGTCATCCCATTTCAGTTCAAAATAATCCATGGCCTCCCGGTATCTCTCCTGACGCAGAAGGGAACGCCCGATTCCGATATACGCCAGATCGTAATTCCCGTTCAGCTCCATAACCTCCCTCCAGGTATCTCCGGACGCTTCATAGGAGCCTGCCTGGAACTCATCAATGGCGCGGTAGATCAGGCTTCCGAATTCTGTCGGAGTAAATACGGTAATGCTGGCATCCTGAGAATCCAGAACAATTAAATCATAGCCCATGTGATCAAGCGCGGAAGGGAGTCTGAAATACCCGTCCATATTGCCGTTCCCGCCGAACGCGAACAGCATCCGCCCCTGATCGTCATAGCCGAAGAGACGTCCGCGCACCTTGTCAAGTCCGACATAGACATCATTGTCAAACGCCGTAATATCGGTAATCAGGGAGGGTCCGGAATATCCGCCGCCGTCTCCCCAGTAGATATCTCCGATCACATCCCAGTTGCCGTTGTGGACCAGAATATCGTTCCCCAGCATATTCAGCCTTCGAATCGGCTCCGCGGTTCCCGCGTTCAGATCATTTTCGGAGACATTCGTCGTACATACATAGATGAATCCCTCCCGATCCATATAGAGGTTATCATATTCCGTCGGAACGAAGGATTCCATCTGCGCCCTCTGCTCCTGCGTCGCCAGCCTCTTCCAAATATAATCCGCCCAGTCATACGTTACCTTGGATGCTCCGATAAAGCCTGAGAAGCTTCCGTCCGCCTCATATTTAATCAGACCTCTGTTCACATTCGTTGCCGCGCAGTAGACTCTGCCAGCCGAGTCCACGCTCAGCTTGTTCGGAAGAAAATTCTGGGATTGATCGAAGGTATTGTCTGTGGGCTTCGTGAATTCCATCACATAATTCAGATCCATGTCCAGCTTCACGATTCGGTTGTTATTCTTATCCGCGATATACAGATACCCGTCGTCGGATACCGCGATATCGGACGGTCCGGAAAATGTAACCGTATCCGTCTGCCCGTTCGAACGGAATTCTTCAATGATGCGCCTTACGGCAAACTGCTCCGCACTTACGCGTTCAATTTCAAGAATCCTGTTATTTCCCGTATCACAGATATACACCATATTGCCGGATACAAACATTCCGGAAGGCAAGCTTAGGTTCCTGTCAAGCCCCAGATCCACGGCGGTATAGACGCCGACTACACTGTACACATCCGGAGAATACTGGACGTCGCCCCAGTAGTCATAATTATATGTATAGCCCTCCTCTGCCTGCGCTGTCAGCGGAACAGACAGGACCGTCAGAATTCCCAGAAGAAGCGCAGTCATTCTCGTTAAGATCCTTTTCATACTCTCATGCCCCCTTCCTTAATCCTTCAGGCCGGAGCTGGCCATTGTCTCCAGAATCTGACTCTCCGATAAGATAAAGATCGCGATCGGAACAATCATAACAATGACCGTAACCGCTGCCGCCTGCCCGGTTCTTGCGATGCCTCCGCTCTGAATCTGCTGGAGCGCGTACACCAGCGTCTTCTTCTCCTCCGAATAAATAAAGGTCGCGGCTTTGTTATTCCAGAGACTCTGCACGGAGAATATAATCAGCGTCAGCCAGGCCGGCTTGACATTCGGCATTACAATCCCCATGAATACCTTCCACTCGTTTGCCCCGTCGATTTTGGCCGCTTCAATCAGCGAGGTCGGCAGCCCCTCCATGAACTGCTTCATCAGGAATAATCCGATCGGCGCGGCAAATGCCGGAATAATAATTGCCCAATATGTATCAATCCATCCCAGCGCGTTGATAATCAGGTAATTCGGAATGGCCGTTACATATCCGCTGAACATTAACGCAACCGTAACCAGCTTAAAGAAGGTCTTCCCGCCGGGAAAATCATACTTCGCCAGCACGAATGCTCCCATGGAAGCGATAATCAGATGTCCGGCCGTACCCACCACGGTAATGAACACCGTGTTGAATACGTATCTCGGAAATGTAACCCAGCTCTTTCCCATTGTTACAAAGAGATCCGCGAAATTATCCAGTGTCGGATTCTGCGCGAACACCTTGGGCGGAAACATAAACAGCTCGTCCAAAGGCTTTAAGGCGCTGTTAATCGCGAATACCAGAGGAAATACCATCGCAACCGCCACCAGCAGCAGGAACAGATAGACGAAGAAGTCTCCGGTTCTGGAACGGTTCGGCTGCCTTCTCCTCAGCTTTCTGAACTTGTGTACCACCACTTTATCTTCTTTCTTCTTGCTCATATGCATTCCCAAGCCCCTTCCGTCAGGTTCCTACTCTGTTTAACATGCTTTGAATCGCCTTGTTGCACAGAATCATGATCAAAAACAGCAATGTTGCAATCGCGGACGCGTATCCCATCTCAAACCTGGAATAACCGTAATCGAACAGGTGAGTCACGACGGTGCGCGCCGCATAATCCGTACTGGGATATCCGCACAGTGCCATGGTTACGTCACAGACGCCGAAGGCCTGCGTAATGGACATAACCGCGCCGAACATCAGCATGGGCTTCATGTTCGGAAGTGTAATATACCACAGCTCCTGCCAGCGGTTTTTCACTCCGTCCATACATCCGGCCTCATATTGGGAGCGATCCACACCCTGAAGACCTGCGACGAAGGAGAGGAAACCCGTTCCAAGACTCATCCAGAGAATAACCAGCATACAGATAGGAAGCATATAATCCGGATCCGTCAGCCACAGAATCGGCGTATCGATAATTCCTACATCCATCAGGAACGCATTCGCGTATCCGTAGGCATCTCCCCGGAATATAATGGAGAAAATCAGATACACATTTCCTGCGATCGACGGCGCGTAAAATACAACGACCGCCACGGAGCGGATCCACCTGGGAAGCTCATTAATCAGCCAGGCAAACAGGAAAGAGGCAATATAGCCCAACGGGCCTGTAATCACCGCAATCAGAAACGTGTTCTTCACACCGGTCAGGAAGATGTCATCCTCCAGAATCAGGCTGATATAATTCTGCAGTCCGATAAATCTGGGAGATTCCAGAATATTATAATATGTGAAGCTGAAGAAGATGGACGCAATCACCGGCAGAATATAAAACAGGGTGAATAAAATTGCGTAAGGCGCCAGGAATACGTAACACATCTTGCTTTTCTTTGCTTTTTTCACGGCCACCCGCATATTATGCCTGCGCAGCGCGACATATTTACGGAGATATTCTCTCATGCTTTCATTCCCCCCTATTCTGTTTCGAGATCGAACTCGTTGCGCTTCTTGGTGATCTCTTCGTTAATCGTAATAATGTAGTCCTGAATGGTTTCCCTTGCGTCGTCCTTGTCATTGATAACCTTCCGGATCGCGTTGGTAATATGACGGCCCGTGTAATAACCGCCGGGAACCTCTCTGATCCCTACCGTCTGAAGCCACTGCTCCGTCAGAACCTCGATATCGTCCGCATTCCACGCCAGCTGGCTGAACGCGTCAATATTGGCAGTCGCGTATCTCGCAGAGGAACCAAGCAATGCTTCGATCTCGCGCCCGAACCGTACCTGCGTATCAACTTCGGCCCACCACTTCATGAATTCCCATGCCTTTTGCTTTCTTTCCTCACCGGAATTCTCGTTCCTGATCATCATAGTGGCGCTTCCCGTGATAAAATCCGAACGATCGATATAGGTATTCCCGTTCTCATCCACAGATTCCGTACCTGGAATCAGGGTGAAGTCCCACAATCCTCTAATCTCCGGTGCCGAAACCATCAGCGTATTATATGTCGCATAGTTCGCGATACCAATCGGCATCTCACCGGAACGGAAACGGCTGACAAAGTCAAAATAGGTCGGAATTCCGTAGTCGTTAAAATACCGGATATAGTCCTTGAATGCCTCAACGCCGGCTTCGGAATCCACAACAGCCCTGGTTCCGGCCTCATTATACAAATCGCCTCCATACTGGAAGAGCAGTGAAAAATACATACTCAAATCCGGCGCGTTGGACGCTACGGTTGTGCTTGCGCTTGTGTTTGAGCTGCTTCCGGCCGCGGAGGGAAGCCCGATTGTCATGTTATTGCCCTGAATCGTAGGCAGCATCTCAATCAGCTCCTGCCAGGTCTGCGGAATCTCAAGCCCCAGCTCCTCCAGGATATCCTTGCGGTAGAACATCACGTTAAAGGTCTGTGTCTCGGGAACCGCGTAGATATGATCGTCCAGCCTGTATTGCTCGTAGGAGCTCTCCGTATAATGGCTGAGCACTTCTTCCCAGCCCTCAAACTGCGTGATATCCTCTGCAGAATTACGAAGCGCGTAATTCACAGGCTGATCCGCTCCGATAGAGAGCACCACATCCGGCCCTCTTCCCGCAAGAACCGCGCTCAGCAGCGCGTCGGCCGCGACAATTTCTACATTCACCTTAATTCCTGTCTGAGGAGTGAAGGTATCGTCTACCATTGACTTTAAAATGGTGCCCTGATCCCGTCCGGTCAGCACCCATACCTTAATCACATCCTCATCCCCGTCCTCATAGACGTCGCCGACCGCGTCATAATCTACCAGGAAGGTGGCAGCAAACGCTTTTACTTCATGAACCATCTTGGCTACGACGCCAGCTTCGTCCTCTTCCACCTCGGCATTCACTCCGCTGATTGTGAGATAATCCACATCCAGCTTGGTCTCGCTCATGTTCAGAACGGCGGTGCCAAGCGCCGTAATATTATCCTTAAATGTCGTAAATTCCACGGAAATCTTATCCGGCCTCTCAACAAATCTTTCCAGCTGCTGCGCCAGCGTCTGCGCGGTCGCGATCCGGTCGGCCTTCTGTCCGGTATATTCCACCGTATCGTCTACAATCTTATACAGCCGCTTCGACTCCAGATCCATTGCCTCAATCACTTCCGGATACACCTGATCAATATTGTAATCTCTGTACGTGTCCGGCGTGGCTCCGATATAGACCAGCAGGGTCCGGTAAATCTGGTTCAGGCGGAAGGTGGAATCCTCCAGCTCTTCAAGAATCTGTCCCATTCCGCCCAGCGTCGCCTCCAGACGGATCGTATGGCTCCCTGCCGTCAGCCAGAATTCATAAGGCGTTCCGTCTTCGTCGCCAAGCGTCATACAGTTCCAGTCGTTCTCATATTCGAACGAAATCTCCTTCATTTCCTCAAAAGGAATCTCGCCGTCTATGTATACACTTCTGGAAGAGACGCTGCCCCTGGAATAATTCTGCCGTCCCTTAATCATAATATGGTAGAATCCGTCCTCCGGCACGGAGAATTCCCATTCAATCCACTGGCCCGCCATACCCCACGCGTCGCCGCCGGTATAGTTCAGCACCGTATTCATCACGCTGTAGGGCTGAGTCGTAGGGGATGACTTATCATACTTCGCGTACAGCGAGGACTCCGAACGGACGGTGGAATCCTCTCCCTGAACCACTTCAATATAAGTAAGTCCCTCGCCCACGGCTCCCGCGCTTCCCGCTGCCGACCGGTATTCCTCATAGGTCGGAGCCTCACGCACCGCTTTCACGGTCAGCTTCCGGAGAATCATCGGCTCATTGACCGCTTCCAGGGTGACGGTGTTCTCTCCCGCCTCAAAATAGAACTCATAGGGCTCCGTTATATAGCCCATGCTGTCACGGCAGTATCCGGTCTGCCATTCATAGGTCTCCACCTGAACCGGCCGAATCTCATTGCCCTGATTATCCACCCTGATTTCGCCGCCGTCTGTCCACATTCTGGTAAATGTCATATTTGCGGCGTCATCGAACGGCAGCTCTCCGTTAATATAGAGCGAACGTTCAACCGCGACACCCCTTGACTCTACCGTTATGTACTCCAGATACACATGATACAGTCCCGCTTCAGGAATCCGGACACTCCAGGTCACCGTCGAATCCGTTCCGGTATACAGGACTCTGCTCTCGCCGCTGTAATTCTCGTATACCTCAACCTCTCCTTCGGAGCTGTACTCAAACAGATTCACCTCAATATCCTGCGACGGATACGACGCATCGGTATGAGAACTCAAATATCCGGTGTAGGTTCCTTCTCTTACAGCGCCTTCTGCGTCTGTCGATAAATCAACGCCGGCATACTTGTCATGAAAATCCGGCACTGTACGCAGATTCAGGACTACGCATACAACAACGATAATCACGATTGCCGCGCCGCATATGAGCAGCTTTTTTACAGAGTCTTTCATAACACGCCTTCCTCTCTTCCTGTTATAGTCTCCCGGGGGAAGCTCTCGCTGGATCAAAAAACCTCCTCCTAATATCAGCTACAATTATTATAATAGAAGTCGCTCTTAAGATCTTCCTAGTTTTTGCTATTTACTTCTCACAGATTGCTTGTTTTTTTATGGGAATTACGGTTTTTTATTGTGCAATATTTACTTCACGGTTTCCTTGTGTTAAAATAATATTATTCAAAAAAATGATGACGGCATGATAATCCTCCTGTTTTTTTTTACACTTTCAGCGGATATGCCGGTTCAAAAGAAGCAATGAATGAACAGAACATACTCTGCGGCATTCATCTTTAAAAACACTAATATTAATCAGAAAGGATTGCGGATAACCATAATGGCAGAAAGCAAATATATTGACTACTTTTCAATTAACAGTGACTATATCGGATTCCGGGATGTGCATGATACGCATGAACTTGTATCCTTTAATAATAATTCCACGCTGCGTATCTGGTACAATATTGAGCCGGACAGCTATGATCCTCACTGGCATACTGCTCTGGAAATTATTGTACCCCTGGAGAATTGCTATGATGCCGAAATCAATTCTATCATTTACCATGTTGAACCAGGCAATATCATGATCATCCCTCCCGGCGAACTGCATAAGCTGAATGCTCCGCCAAGCGGCAGCCGCTTTATCTTTCTGTTCGATCTGTCTGTCATTACCAGGCTCAAGGGGTTCTCGGGCGTTAAGTCCGTACTGACCCAGCCCCTCTATATTTCGAAGGATTCCTTCCCGGAGATCCACAAAGAACTGTATGAGCTTCTGATTGAGATGACGAACGAATACTTCAGCCGGAGCGAATTCATGGAGCTGTCCATCTATGCCCTGCTGATCCAGTTCTTTGTGAAGCTGGGGTATCATCATCTGAATCAGTCGGAGCTGTTCTCGAACGTCAAGCTTGACAAGCGGAAGGAATATATACAGAAGTTCAACAATCTGATCAATTACATTGATACCCATTATATGGAAGATCTGAACCTGGAAGAAATCGCGGAAACCATCGGCTTCTCCAAGTTTCATTTCTCCCGGCTGTTCAAGCAATATACGAACTTCACCTTCTGCGGCTATCTGTGCTACCGCCGCATCAAGGCGGCGGAGGAGCTGCTGGCAATCCCCGACCTGTCCATTACGGAAATCTCTCTTCAGGTCGGGTTCTCCAGCATCTCCACCTTTAACCGTGTGTTCAAGCAGCAGAAGAACTGCACTCCGAGCGAATACCGGGCCAAGAATCAGCGATACAACAGCATTCAGGCCATTTCTCCCATTCATTCGAAGGAACCGGACTGACCTCTGCCGCCGTGACATTCTGACATTCCCGCCGCCGTTCCGGGCTCCTCCCGCCCGCTGCTCTTAAGCTTCTGCCGCGCCGCCGTACTGCATGACGCGTTCATAAGAATATCCCCTGTCGCTTCCTGTCCGGATCGGCTTCAGTTCAAAGTATACGACCGCATTCTCGGGAAGCGGCAGGATAAGCGTAAGTTCTCCGTTCTCCGGACGCAGACGTTCGCTGAGGACTGCAGGCCTTGCCGCCTCCTTCAGCAGACTGCGCTGATCCGGCGTCAGAGAGGACGGCTCTCCCAGATCATGCCATACCTTTAACGGATTACAGCTCTCCTCATCGACCCGCTGCAGAATCAGACTGTACTCGCGTTCGTCCGCCTCCATTTGACAGCTCAGCCGGATCCCGGATCCGTTCCGCGCAAGAGTCAGATTCCACGCGACACCCCGGTACTCGCCGTTTCTTCCGCGAATAACCAGCAGGTTCTCATCCCTGTAGACACAGTCTCCCTCAAGCTCCTTCAGCTTCTTAAAGAAAACAAATGTCCAGAAGGTAGGCTTCGGGATACATCCGTTTGCCACCAGCCCGAAGCCGCCGTGAAACGGAGTGAACGGAACGCCGGATTCCTCGAAGACATCGCCGAAGGTCCAGTAGGAATAGGATTCATTATCATCTCCCAGCCTTGCAAGCTGTCCGGCAATATAAGCCGCATTCTGATTCGTATCATGCAGCGGGCAGTTAGGTATGTAAGAAGTATTGAACTCCGTCACATGAATCGGCAGTCCGCGGTACTCCGGATAACTGTCAATGATTTCCCTTGTTGTGTGCAGATTCGCGAATCCGTCCTCCGGCTTCATCAGCTTCGCGTATCCGTAATGCCCGGTCATCTCCGGCACCTCTGTTGTATAATGATGACGGCTGATAAAGTCCGGCCGGATTCCGTTCTCCTGACAGAACTTCATGAACTCGCTAATCCAGAGCTCGTCGGTTCCTCCGCAGACGGCGGGCCCTCCCACCTGGAATCCGGGATCCACCTCCTTCACTGCGGCAAAGGATTCGGAAAACAACCGGAAATACTCCTGCATATCCGCGTTCTCCCAGAACCCTTTCAGATTCGGTTCATTCCACACCTCGATTGGCCAGGTAAGCGCCTCTTCGCCGTATCGCTCCAGCAGATGGCGCAGAAGCGCCTGAACCAGCTTCTTCCACTCTTCATAAGATCTCGGCGGAGTCGTGTTGCCTTCCCAGTAGAAGATGGTCTGGGTTCCCCTCGCCAGCTTCTTCGGCATGAATCCCAGCTCAAGAAACGGCTTCAGCCCGAGCTCATGATAGGCATCCATTACCCTGTCCAAATAAGTGAAGTTGTATTCGGCCCTCCTCTCCCCGTTCTCCTCATACTCCTGGTAAATCGCCATATCGTCGCAGAACAGGCCATGCCCTCTGATATGCCGGAATCCTATCATATCCTGAACGAGCCTGAGCTGTTCCTGATACTCTCTTGTCAGAGCCAGCCCCATCCGTCCTGTTCCCACGCAATAATCAACCTGATTATGAAACGGTACCCTGGCATCCGCATGAATCCTGATTGTCCTTGTATTCATATCCTGTTTCCTCCTGTTATAGCCGATAATCCGGGTTCATTCTTTTATTCTGAAATCTTCAAATGACGCGCTGCCCCCTGTCTCCAATCCGGCATAGACGAACAGCCCGAAGCGGCATCCGGTAAAATGATCCAGCCGGAAGTACAGCTTATGCGCTGTCCCGACAGGCCGGAATCCGTCCCCGCTCTCATAGAAAAATTGTATCTCATCCTTCCCTTCCGCGAAATCGGCCTCTGCTCTAAATCTTGCCACAGACCGCTCAATCAGAACCGCTTCCTGCTCCTTTTCCTTTGCGGGATGCGATCCCTGCGGATCGGGAGAGCCGTCTTTCCCGTCACGGCTTCTCATCACAATCCACAGCCGTCCGCCTCTTTTTGTCAATGCCGCGAAGCCGTAACCGCCCGATAACGTGCAAAGCCCCGCATAATCCCCTTCCTTCAGCCTGCTTCCGTCCACCGTGATCTCTGCAGAACATCTCGGGAATTTCATGCGCTGTGTCAGCATGTTTCTCGCCTGAAGCACGGATTCGCACAGCTTTCCCGTCGTAACGATAACCCTCCCGTTCCTCCGATCCCGCTCGATCAGAGACAGATCCGGTTCATGATTAAACTGCCAGCAGCTTCGGAATCCGAAGCTGTCATATGCCGCATCCACGGTTCTTCTCCCGTCCCGGCAGCAGACGGCGTCATATCCTCCCATAAAATCGTCATCCGCCGTCAGGGGAGCATAGACATATTCCGGTCTTGCGGCGGCAGCCTTGAACTCGTCCGGGACCTTTCCTTCCGAGCCAAACACCGGCATCTCCCCTTTCCAGGTTACGGGAAGGAGTATGGGAATTCTTCCCACGGCTCCGTAATCCTGGAACAAAACGGCATACCAGTCTCCCTGCGGCGTATCGACAATTCCGCCCTGCGCAACTCCGTCGCCGGTTCTGCCTCTGTCGTCATTCAAAACATCGCCGCCCCGGAATTCTCCCTCCAATGAATCCGATACAAAACAGGCTTCCACTCTCATCCATCTCTCCCGGAGCGAATGAATAAGAAACAAATAGTATTTCCCGTTGATTTTATAAAAATGCGTCCCCTCATAGCCCAGATACGGATTCCCTCTGTCGCTGACCGCAATCCGGTTCAGTCCGTTCTCTTTCGGACCGCTAAGATCCTCTTTTAGCTGTATCAGACGGATATCACGGTTACCATATGCGAGATAGATCCGATCATCGTCATCAAAGAGCAGGGAACAGTCGTGATAGAAGCCCTGAATCAGCTGCTTCTTCCAGGGACCTTCCACAGACGGCGCGGTATACAGATATGTCTTTCCCGTATCATTCGCCACAAAGCATACATAAAAGTTCCCTTTATGCCAGCGCAGGCTGGCTGCCCACATTCCCTGTCCATATATGTTATCTCTCCCCGTCAGCGTCTGCCCGGGCGTATGATCCAGTGAATCGTAGACATAGGAGGCATGCTCCCAGTTGACCAGATCATAGGACCGCAGGATTTCCGCGCCCGGCATAAAATGCATGGTTGTACTAATCAGATAATACGTATCCCCAACCCGGATGACATCCGGATCCGGATAATCCAGACCGATGATCGGATTGATTTGCTTTGCTTCATACCGCACGTTTCTCCCGCCTCCTATTCTACCGCCGGTATCGACGGATCCAGCGCCGCTCCAAGGTATGCCTTCTTGGGATTCAGATCCGCATCAAAGAGCAGGGGCCATTCGTCACCGCGCCAGGACGCGCCGTCATGCAGCCCCCATACGGTAATTCCCGTAATGGCATACCCTTCCTCCTGAAGCTTTTTCATATTCCCGAAGAAGGAACGATACTTCCTCCCCTGCCTCATCAGCGTGGTATCCTCCGTATCCTCAATGCCGATATCAAGCTCCGTAGCCTGCACCTCATACCCCGCATCACAGAAGGCCCGGACCGCGAACATGAACTTATACTGGATATCTTCGTTAACGCTTAAATGAGACTGCATGCCGATTCCGTCTATCAGTCCCTCTTCCTTTGCCTGAGCCAGATTCTTCAGAATACGATCCGTCTTGTACATACAGCCATAATCATTGTAGAACAGCTTCATATCTGGAGAAGCATAGTTTCTGGCAAAGACAAACGCCTGATAATAATAATCCGCGCCAACCGTTTCATACCACAGGTTATCCGTCATACGAACCTCATTTTCATCTCCGGTTCCGGAATCAAACGCCTCATTCACCACGTCCACCGCATAGATCAGCCCCGGATGGTTTTCCTTGAAATAGGTCAGAACATCCGCAATATAATTCTCCATTCTCGCCAGCATAACCTCCCGGTCAACCAGCTCGCCGTCGTCCGTATAATCCTCCGTAAAGAACCATCTCGGCGTCTGGCTGTGCCAGACCAGGGTATGAAGACGTATCTTCAGACCATGCTCCTTGGCGAATTCAACTGCCGGCATACAGGCGTCAAATTTCACCGCGGCTCTCCGATACGTATTCTCCAGATCCGCCCGGCTTGCTTCCCTGTCCAGGATAGCGTCCGGCTTCATCTCATTCTCGCAGGTAATACTGTTGAAATTCGCCAGAATCAGCTCCTCATACTCTGCTCCCGCCTGAAAAATCCATCCCGGCAGCGCCACTCCGACAGGAAAGTTATCTTCGTAAATTTCCGCCAGACTGTATTCCTGTTCGGGAATGTCCGAACCTTCAGACATTGCCTGCGTACTCTCCTCTGCTGTCTCTGTCTCCTGCGTTATACGGGATTCTGTCACGGTATCCGTATCCTGTGTCTGTCCCGTGCTTTCCTGCATATCCTGACCGGCGCAGCCCGCAAGTACCAGGCACAGCATCATAAGGAACAGACAGCTCTTCCATTTTCTTCTCATACAGCCTCCTTCCGGATCCTATCCTTATTCCACATATCCGAAGCCCAGAATGGTAAAACACTTATCGTTATCCTTCATGTGAATCTCCACATGGTGCTCCATTTGTTCTGCTCCCCGCATGCAGATGACCGCGTTACAGTGCGTCCATCCAATCACCGACGGATCCGCGAGAAGCGCCTTTTTCCCGTCCACGAACACCTCCGCGCGGCCGAACCGGGCGGAGCCGGAGTCCTTGTAGACCAGCAGAAGCGCCGTACAACGGATATCCATCACAAAGGGCGCGGGCGATTCCCGGTCCCCCTGATAGAACCAGTTATACGGGAATTCCGGGGTCGGAACAAGGTTCATATCTCTCTCCACGGCCTGCAGATCTTCATCCGTATGTACAAAATCCCCGCAGTCAATCCTGGCGCCGCATTCATTCTGCCGGCGATCTAAGAGCTTTACATTCTGAAACTCTCCTCCCAGAGGAGGTTTGATCTCCTCTGAAAAAGCCGGTACGCCGTCCTCTTCGGCTCCCTCCTCATCAACCTTCCTCATCAGCTCAATCAGGCTGTCGGCCATAATCCGGTGCCCGATATTCGTGGGATGATAGGAATCATAGAAGAACTGGAACTTGCTGACCACTCTTCTGGAACCCGTCAGATGGAACTGATCCGTAACCGCGTCCCGGATGCTGACCATCGGCAAATCATAGGCTTTTCCTACCACAGACAGCCTCTCCTGAAGGTTCCAGTCATCCGCAAATACGGAGAAAAGCAGGATCACGGCAGGATGATTCTCTCCGCGCAGAATCTTACGAACCAGCGAATCATAGCATTCGCCCTTTGTCTCGTCTCCCTCGTCGTTCACCGCAAATTCCACTACCACAATATCCGGCGTCACGCTGCCGCCGCGCAGCACATCCCGTTCGTACCGGATCATACCGAGCTCGGAAGAGGTTCCTCCCACGCCGGCTTTCACATAGTGAATATTCTCTCCCATTCCCTTTCCCGCAAGCCCGCACAGCCCTTCAAAGGCTTTCCGGGCATAGCACTGCGTGTGAATGGGAACCGCTCCCGCTCCTTGTGTAATGGATCCGCCGATAAAGGCAATTGTGATATCCTCTCCGTTTCTCGCCTTGCGGATGGCACACTTCAGCGCAGACGGGTTGCCGGTCTGCATCAGAGATCTCGCTATCATTTTCCGGTAGGCATCGGAATCAAAGTCCACGCCGCTCTCCTCCTCCTCTTCAGGCGCGTCAAATCCGTCCTTCAGATACAGGCGTACCGTTGCCTGCGCAAGTTCTCCCGCCTTCCGGAATTCAAACCGGATCTGGCCGGGAATCTCGTCGTCCTCCGACCAATCCGCGTCGTCCAGCCTGAGAATATATTCCATACCGTCTGCCCGTACCGGCATACGAAGCGTAGTCCCCGACTCGTACCGATCCGTCTTCCCGTACATCTGAAAAGCAAAGGTTATGACCTCTTCCGGATCCTGAGCCTCCACGCAGACTCCGATACTGTGTACCAGCGCCCGAAACCCTTCTGCCGTTTCAAGCATCTTCAGAATCTCCGGATCCGTAATATTCCCGGCAATGCCGGCGCTGCCTGCCAGTCTTCCGTCATCCAGATACAGAAACTGAATTCCGGTTCCGTCCGGCTGAACGGAGCCGGTAATCTCTTTTTTCCTGACAATACAAAAGCTTTTCCGTTTCTTTTCGGGATCCGCCGGCGCTCTCAGATTCTCCATCTCTCCGTCCTCCTTTCACCACATCCTGTAATTTCCGCTCAATGCAAGAAATGCGAAGAAATACAGACAATTATCATAATATCTCCACTTTCCGGTACGCATGGAGTGTTTCCAGAAGCGCTCAATCCACTCCCTGGTGTATTCGTTGTCCGCTGCCAGAGAGGCCTGCGCCACGGTCGCCGGAATGGCCAGAGGATGAAGCGCGGACTTCTCCGCTATGGTTCCGTCCACCTCATAAACAGGATAAGCGCCCTTCCTCTCATTCTCTATCAGAAACCTCTGAATCCGGTCCGCCGCTGCGCGCTGGCCCTTATCCTTTCCAAACCACTCATAATCCAGTCCGATATTCGCTGCCGTCCGGTAAGCATCACTGAAGAACCAGTCATGCCTAGGCTCGTTTTCCTTCCTCCTGCTCATGGGAGTTCCGTCAAACTCCGCATACTCCGCGCAGAATCCGGTAACCGGATGGCAGGCCTTTGCCAGATAGTTCCGGCTTGCATCCGCCGCCTTCTTCCAGAATTCTCTGTCCTCCTCATCCGCCCACAGAGCAAACAGCTCGTAAAAATGCGGCAGATGATAGGACGGATCCGTAAAATCACTTCCGGGAACGAACAGTATCTGATGATTCTCCTGATTCCACATCGGACATCCGGGCCGCCCGTCTCTGCCCTTATGCAGACAGGCCCTAAGAATAGCCCTGGCTTCGCCGGAATAGCAGAAGATTCCTTCCCCGTCGCCCCATCTGTGGGAAGCAAAGAACAGCGACATGGCGAAGAACTCCTCTCCGTCCGGCGCAGGCCCTAAGGAATTCTTCGTCCCGTCAAGGCCGCAGGACCAGGCAAAATACCCCTCGTTAACCCCCGAATCCATCCACATATAAGTCTTGGCCCATTTCCAGAGACGATCGAATTCTTCCTTTTTATTAAGCTGAACACAGATCATCATTCCATAGGACATTCCTTCCGTCCTGACATCCAGATTGCCTGTATCTACAATATAAGCCATGTCATCCCCGGCAGGGTAATAGACCCTCTCATCCTCTCCGCCGTAGAAGAAGGTATGAAAAACCTCCTGCAGTCTTGCCTCAATCTGATCCTGGGGAATTCCGATTTCCCGAAATACATTGCGGTAGCTTTCCTTTGTGATGCCCGTATTCTGTGTATTCATTTCTATTATCTCCTCACGATATCGTCTTAGATTTACTCGTATTATAAGTTTACGGCTATCCTGCCCTAAATAAATTGACTGCGATCCGTTCCGCTTCTGACGCTTTCTTCCGGGCCCAGATAGGATTCGGCAAGCGGCTTCTTTGCCGGATAGATCCGGATTCGTTCGATTACCATTCCCGCCTCGAGCGCGCCGATCGTCAGCTCCTGAACTCCGGCGTCAAACAGCATCCGCACGCCTGCAATATGCTCCTGATTCAGTACGGCTCTGCTCCATCTTAAGTCGCTGTGCTCTCCCGCCCGGTAATCCCGGGGGACAACCACCATAATCCGGCTCTCCTTCTTTCCGTTCTCAAGGCAGCACCGAAGCGGTTTGTCCTTCGCCTGCGGGTTAACCGGAGACGTAATCACCTCGACCGTATAATCCCCCGTACTCTCGCAGAAGAACCGGTAGGTCAGAGAGGGCTTCTCTTCCATAAGGCCGAATTCGGCCGTAACAGGAAAGACCTTGACTCCGGACCCGTATTTGCCGTAATCCTCTATCACCCGGAAGCTTCCTCTCTCCGTATCCGTCCGCCTGCAATAGTGGCGGGCTTCCATCGTCACAACTCCCTGCCGCGGCCAGAATGTTCCGTCCGGATAATCCTCAATATTCACCGCCCTGGCCGATATATCCGCCGCAATGGTCGTATCGCCGCCCCGAATCAGAATCCGGACGGTTTCCGTCTCCGCGGTCAGACAGGGACGTCTGCAGGTAAGTACCACTTCCTGAAGCTCCGTCACCTCTCCTGCCTTCGGAGATACCTCAAGCCATGCGGGCATCTCTCTCCCGTCCGCAGGTTCAATCCGATAATTCAGAATACCGGTTCCGTCATTCGACAGCTCCAATATAACCTGTCCGCATTCCGCGTCCAAAAAGTCCGGAATCAAAAGAACAGAACCGGAATAATCCTTCACAAGAACCGTTTCACTATCCTTCCTGGATACCGACAGCCGCGGCTTACCCGCCGGCTCTACCATGTGCAGAACCGGATAACGCCATCCGTCTTCATTCCATTTGATAAATCCGATGTGCGATGCCAGCTCCATACCGCTCCATTTTCCCTCCCGAAACTCTCTGAATTCCCCGGCGAGCTCTTTGTCCCTCCGGATACATTCCCTCGTCAGGGCCGCATACCGATTGGCCGCCGGCCTTCCCTGCTTTGCATAATGATGGTTCTTCCCGGCATACAGATGCATCTTCAGCAGATTCATGCTGGCCATGGCCGAATAATGTACCATGCTGTAATACGCATCCCGCTCCGTTCCCGAAAGCGTTTTCTCTATCTCTGCAGACAGCCGCTCTATCTCTTCTGCCCGTTTCAGCATCCGATCCGTTTCTTCATAGTGGCAGGAATGATAAATACCTGCATGAAGCGATTCCGGCCTGCGCAGATAATTCAGTCCCATATATTCCGTCAGCACCTTTGCCGCCTGAAGGCGAACGGATCGATCGGCTGCCGGAAAACATTCCTTTGCCCATTTTTTCGCGTACTCCGCGGGACTGTCCGGATTCCTGCCGCCCCACTTCTCATAATCCCAGGCAAGCGCCATAAAATAAGAAAGGGGAACCTCGTGAAGCTTAATATCCCCTACGTTTACAATCCATGCTTCCCGGATCCCGTATTCATACGCGGTTGACATCTGCTCCCATATCAGTGACAACGGAGTGGAGTCAACCCATTCATAAGAAACCGGCGCTCCGTGATAATCCAGATGATAATACATGCCGTATCCTCCCGGCCGTTCCCGGTTCTCAGGAGTCGGAAGCGTCCGCATATTTCCGAAGTTATCCTCGCACAGCATACAGATGACTCCGTCCAGCTCCGGCCAGTCCTTCAGTCCCTCCGTCCCGGAATCTCCATAGAAATATGCTTCCACCTCCTTATACAGAGCCAGAATCTGCGGGGCATCCGGCGCATACTTCCCGATCAGCCTTTTCTGCTTGCGGATAATATCCTTCAGAAGCTCGATATTTTCCTTTATGGATGCCTGCCCGTCCAACATAGAGGTATCCCGCTCCCCCCGCATTCCAATCGTTATCATTTTCTCATATCCGCCGCTGCGCTTAAGCGCATCCTCCCAGTAACGAAGCAGTCCTTCTTCATTCGTACGAAAATCCCATTCGTTTCCGTACGGACTTTCCGGCCCTC
>DVNP01000259.1 GCA_018714285.1 Candidatus Caccomorpha excrementavium
GGGACAGATTCCGACCAGAGAGGATCTGGACCAGGTAAGCAGGGATGTTCCGATCCTGATTCTTCGGGCCTGTATTCATATTGCGGTCGCCAATACCAGGGCTCTGGAACGAAACGGACTGATGAAGAAGGGGCTGGTGGCGGAAGGAGGAAGCTTTGATTCCGGAGAGGATGGGTATCCGAACGGAATTGTCAGAGAGAATGCGATTGAGCGTCTGTATGACGCGATTCCGGAATGCGGCGCGGACGAGATAAAGGAGGCTCTGAGAAGAGCGATGAAGGAGCTGGCCGTGTATGGGATCACAGCGGTGCACAGCGATGATTTCACGGAAGCGGGCAGCTGGAAAGAGGTTGTCAGGGCATACCGGGAGATGGAAGAGGCGGGAGAGATGACCGTCCGGGTCTTTGAGCAGTGTCAGTTTTTTAGGGCAGGCGAGTTTGAGGAGTTTCTTGGGGCAGGCATGTGGAAGGAGGACAGGCGGAATCCGGAAGCTTTCTTCCTGCCGGTATCGGTAAAGATTATCGAGGATGGATCGCTTGGAGCGCGGACCGCATATATGAGACGGGACTATGCGGATGATCCGGGGAATCGCGGGATGCTGCTGATCCCGGAGGAAAAGCTGTATCAATATATGCGTTCCGTACATCATGCCGGAATTCCGATGGCTGTACATGCGATTGGAGACGGAACCATAGAACTGATATTGAATCTGTACCGGCGTCTGGAAGAGGAGGAGCCAAAAGGCCTCCGCCACGGTATTGTACATTGCCAGATCACGGATGAGGAGCTGTTAAGACGCTTCGCCAAGCAGAAAGTGTCTGCTTATATTCAGCCGATTTTTCTGCATTATGATCTGCATATTGCGGAGAGCAGGGTGGGAAGGGAGCTTGCTTCCACAAGCTATGCGTGGAGAACGCTCGTGGAGGAGGGCGTGCCGGTCAGCGGCGGCTCCGACTGCCCGGTGGAATTCTTCAATGTGATGGAGGGAATCTACTGCGCCGTTACCAGAAAGGATCTGAACCAGGTTCCCAAGGAAGGGTTTCACCCCGAGCAGCGCCTGACCGTACAGCAGGCTGTCCGTATCTTTACGAACGGAGGAGCATACGCGGCGAACGCCGAAGAGTACCTGGGAAGCCTTGAGCCCGGGAAGCTGGCGGATTTTGTTGTTCTGTCTGAGAATATCTTTGAATGTGAAGCGGATCGGATTAAGGAGATTAAGGTGCTTGAGACCTATATCGGGGGAAAGCCGCTGCTGTCCGGCAAAGCATGAGAGTTCGGGCCGCGCGGAGAAAATACTTTTGTCCGGACGTATTCCGCCCGGGTTATAAACCGGCTGCATCCTCTAATATAATATAGGGATTCATGATCTGGAGGACTTTATTATGGAAATCTATGTCGTAGCAGCCGGCGACTCCGTGGATGCCATAGCGAACCGTTTCGGGGTATCCGCTTCGTCCGTTATCTATAATAATCAGCTCGTGTATCCGTACCACCTTACCGTGGGACAGAGCCTGCTGATTGGCACGCCGCAGACGGGGCCGGATACCGGTAAGAGGGAGATCGTGTCCAGCGGCTATGCCTATCCGTTCATCGGATCCTGGGTACTGGGACAGACGCTGCCGTATCTGACGGAGCTGTTCGTATTTTCATACGGCTTCACGCCGGAGGGAAGGCTGGTGTCCCCGGAGGCGGATGACGGCAGGGCGCTGCAGGCGGCTCTGGAAGCCGGGACGAAGCCTTATCTGACGCTGACTCCGTTCGGCGCGGACGGAATGTTTAATAATTATCTGGTCAGCATTCTGGTAAATGATCCTCAGGCCATTGCCGCGCTGATTGATTCGCTTGCTTCCCTTATGCCTCAGAAGGGCTATGAGGGAGTTAATATTGACTTTGAGTATATTAACGCGGAGGATCGGGATGCGTTCACGGAATTTGTCAGGATCATGACAGAAGCTATGAACAGTCTGGGCTATGAGGTTTCGGTTGCGCTGGCGCCCAGGACATTCGAGGATCAGCCGGGACGGCTGACTGCGGGGCAGGATTATGCGGGAATCGGGCAGGCGGCGAATCATGTGCTGCTGATGACCTATGAATGGGGATATACATATAGTGAACCCAGGGCGGTTGCGCCGGTCAATCTGGTACGCCGGGTGGCAGAGTATGCGGCGGCGTTCATAGAACCGGGCAGGACATCTCTTGGTATTCCCAATTACGGTTACGACTGGACGCTCCCGTATGTACGCGGAGTGTCGCGGGCGAGGACAATCGGCAACGTGGAGGCAGTGCAGACAGCCATTCGGTACCAGGCGCCCATCCGGTTCGACGACACGGCACAGACTCCGTGGTACCGGTATACGGATGAGATGGCAGCGGAGCATGAGGTGTGGTTCGAGGATGCAAGGAGCATGCGGGCAAAGTATGAGCTGATTGCCGAATATGGTCTGAGAGGAATTGGCTGCTGGCAGATCATGCAGCTGTTCCGCGTCATGTGGCTGCTGCTTGCGGATATGTATTGGATTCTGTGATTTTTCAGGGAATTTTACGGGAAGACTCTTGCGTTCCTGGCGGATTTGAGCTACCATAAAACAGGAACGAAATGCTGAATAGAAAAGAGGAATTATTTATGAAGTTACGGAAGAAAATCATGACGGCAGCCTGTGTAACATTCCTTCTGGCCGGAGTCTCGGGCTGCGGTTCGGAAGAGGAGACGGTGGTGATCGATATAGACGGACTTGTGACGGAGCTGACGGAGACGGTCATGACGGATGATATTCTCACGGAGATTGACGGGGATTATATGTCTGAGCTGTACGGAATCAGCGAAGATCTGCTTGCGGATTATCATGTGCTGCTCAGCTCCGGGGCGACCGCAAATGAAATTGCCGTGTTCGAGTGCAATGAAACGACCGGGGTTGAGGCAGTACAGTCGGGAATTGAAACCAGAATTCAGGATCAGATCGATTCCTACTCTTCTTACGGACCGCAGGAGGTTCCGAAGCTGGAGAGCGCGGAAATCTATGTGCAGGGTACTTATGTTGCCGTCTGTGTCAGCTCGGATAACGCGAAGACGGATGAGATTATGAAGGACTCCGGATTCTAAGGAAGAATCCGGAGATTTCTTTATGATCCGGAGCTTTTCCCGTGTGGGAAAAGAAATATCGGAAAAAGCGGGACTGTCGGGAGCGCGTAAAAAGGGCTCCCGACAGTCCCGCTTCTTTTCCGTTAGCTTTGCGGAGCGGTTAGTCTGTCCGTCCGGACTGCCGGATGATTCTCTTATAGAAATCCACTCCGCCCGGGAGAGAGTTCAGGCTGATGTTCTCATTGACTCCGTGGATGCTTGAGAACTGCTGGTTATTGATGGCAAGCGGCGCGAATCGGATACAGTTTTTGCATATATCCGAATAATATTTCGCGTCGGTTCCGCCCGTCATGGCATAGGGAACCACGCCGATGCCGGGATAGATCTCATGGATGGTTTCCTCGACCAGAGCGAACTGGCGGCCGGTATAATCAACGACAGGGCAGGGGTAATCCTTGTAGATCACCTCGGTCTCGATGTCATATTTCTTCGCGATTTTGGTGATCAGGGCAATGCTCTCATCCGTGCCCTGATGGGGAATGAAGCGGAGATTGCCGGTTACATAAGCCTCTAAGGGCAGTACATTCAGTCCGTCCGAGCCCTTTCCCATTGTAAATGCAATCGTGGTGGCGAGCATGGCGGAGGCCTGGGGGCTGATTACGGGCATAAGCTTCTTAAGAAGCGGGGCAAAGACAGGGAAGTTTGCGAAGATCAGCTTCATGCCGAAGGACATATTGGGCGTGAAGCGCCGGAACATCTCCTCTACCGTAGGATGGAAGCGAACCGTGAACGGGTTATGCTTCTCCACCTCACAGATGAAGGCGGCCAGCCTTGCCCAGGGAGTATTCTTTCCGGGAGCGCTTGCGTGGCCTCCCCTGCCCTTTGCCGTGAAGCGCAGATCTCCGTAGCCCTTTTCCAGAACGCCGACCATGGCATAGGTACCGTGAACACCGCCGATCGGGTCGCTTATGATCATGCCGCCCTCATCAATCAGAAGCTCCAGCTCGATTCCCTGCTCTTTCAGATACTGGGCCGTAAGGGGAGCACCTTCCCCGCTAAATTCCTCTGTGCAGCTGCTGGCAATATAGACGTCACATTCCGGAACGAAGCCATCCGCAATCAGCTCCTCCACGGCCGTCATAAGGCAGAACAGGCTTCCCTTGGTATCCACCGTGCCGCGTCCCCAAATCACGCCGTCTATTATTTCACCGCCGAACGGATCATGTTCCCATTCGCCCCCGGCCTCCACAACGTCCTGATGGCTCATCAGGAGAATGGGCTTGCCGTTCCCTTTTCCCTTCCAGCGAAACAGCAGGCTGCCGTTGAAGACATGCTTCTCGCAGGCCGCATGGATCTGCGGGAAGAGTTTTTTTAAGATCTCGTGAAATTCATAAAACTTGGTCTTGTCTTCATCGAAGCGGCTGGAAATGGTTTCCTTGCGGATCATCTTCGCCAGTCGTTCTCCGTAGGCGAGCGCGCGCTTCGGGTCAGTCTCCGGCAGGGATGCAAAAGCCGCGGAATCAGGCTTTAACGATACAGCCCGGATAATCAGAACGGTAAGGAAAGCTGCCAGTACAATCAGAACGGCAAGCAGAATATATCCAATCATAACTTAGATCCTGCCTTTCTTATATAATAAATATCCGATTCCAAGCGCCAGACCGCCTGCTGGTATTAAGAGGATACTGGTCTGCGGGATTGCGGCCGGAACGAGAACGCAAAGAAGCGTCATGGACGCGAGCGGAACAATGGCGATCTTCGGAGCCTTTGAGAAATACTTCAGTCCGAGCGCGCCGAAGAGAGCGGGGACAACGGTATCGAACGCGGGGGTAAGGACAGGATTCTCCAGGATCGGCCTTAAGGGAACGAGAAGAAGAACGCCGACGAACAGGACGAGCATCGTAACAAGGGAGCTGGTTGCGACGCTGAGTGTAGAGATAATCTCATTCTCCGGAGTGCCGACCTCGGTCTTTGCGATATCTCTTGCATTCATGGCGCAGGGAATCTTCAGATTCGTAACATTTCCGGTGATGAACGACAGGTAGCTTCCGCCCGCGCCGAGCATGGGCGCATAGACTAAAAACTCCACGATTCCGACCGGAACATAGATTACGGCTACTCTGGCAATTCCTTTAAGAAATCCGTTCAGGTTCGGAGCGGCGTCCAGAAGAACGCCGATTACGAACGGCGCGGCAAGCATCAGAATTACGCCGATTCCAAGCGTAATTCTGCCAAGTATATGAAGCTGATTATTAAATTTGGTAAACCAGGTCTGTTTTTCCTGCTGAGTCATTGCGATACCTCCTATATTGCCAGATTGATCAGAACAGCGGCCGCCATTCCGACGATCATGCTGGTTGCTACATCAAAGTTCTCCAGCCATGCCTGCTTTTTCTTCACGGTAAAATACTGGAATATTCCCATAACGGCGGCGGATATGAGCGCGACCGTCAGAGGAAGAAAGTCTCCGGAAGAGGTAAAGGTTCCTATGTAGGATCCGATATAAGCGCTGCACAGTCCGACGAACATGGCGATCGTGGCGTAGGCGCCGAAGCCGGGGCGTCCCTTCTTCTCTTCGGACTTCGGTTTCGCAGCAACCTTGCCGAGATATTTCTTCAGGCCGAAGAGGGTGCAGAATACGCCGCTTAAGATGCCGACGGTCATAACCAGCATAATCGTGGTGAATACAGATACATTCATTTCACTCAGCTTCAATCCGGAAAGTCCCATACTGGTAGCTGCGATTTCCGCAACATTCAGCTCGTACTGGAGGGCGCCGATTACCGAAAGCCGCAGCCAGGAGACCGGAACGCCGAGCGTTCCGCCAAGAGCAATGACTCCGAGCAGAATACTGATGCTAGGCAGCAGGGTAAAGGTTGCGCTTGAGGTAATGGCACGTTTGAGCACCTTGGGATCCATTCCGATCTTTAAACCCGCGCGGTAGCTCTTAACCAGAAATACCACGCACATGATGACGATGAATAGCAGCACTCCACCGCAGATCAGATAGATGGGGAGCGAATTTACCTGAGATAGAAAGTCCATACAAGCCTCCGTAATTATGATTTGATATCGTTTGCGCAAAAAAGGCAGGAGAGCGTATGAAAGCAGCTTCCTGCCTTTTAAAGCCTTATGCACGCGGCGTTATTTTGCCACGATGTTGTAGATGCGTCCCTTAACGTAGATTTCCTTTATGATATTTTTGCCGGTAAGGGCGCTGCTGATTGCGGGAATCGCC
Organism: Candidatus Caccomorpha excrementavium; assembly: GCA_018714285.1. Lineage (GTDB taxonomy): Bacteria > Bacillota > Clostridia > Lachnospirales > Lachnospiraceae > Caccomorpha > Caccomorpha excrementavium. The sequence continues at coordinate 6,318 of DVNP01000259.1, forward strand.
ATGACCTTTTCGCGGACAACGGACTGCTCGTCGTCAAGGCCGACCATTACGGTCGCTTTTACCTTGCCGCCCAGCTGAACGGCGATCTCAACTGTCTTTTCTACGGTCTTTTCCTCGTCCCATACCGGCCATGAGGCGGTGAAGACGTGCCCTTCAAAGCCTGCCAGCTCGTACAGTTCTTCCGTAATATGAGGAGCAACCGGATTCAGGAGAATCAGCAGAGTGCGGTACTCGCCCTTCGTTACCTTTCCGGCCTTGTAGAAATCATTCACAAGGGCCATCATGGCGGCGATGGCGGTATTGAACTTCAGGCTCTCATAATCCTGACTCACCTTCTTAATCGTCTGATGAACTCTGGTCTCAAGCTCTCTGCTGTAACCGTCTTCGTCCGTCAGCATATCCTGCAGCTTCCAGACGCGATCCAGAAATCTGCGGCAGCCTCTGACGCCTTCGTTCGACCAGGAGGCGCTTAAATCAAAGGCTCCGATGAACATCTCATAGGTACGCAGGGTATCCGCGCCGAATTCCTTCACAATATCATCCGGATTCACGACATTGCCGCGGGACTTCGACATCTTCTCACCGTTCTCACCCAGAATCATACCGTGCGAGGTTCTCTTCTGATACGGTTCCGGAGTGGGAACAAGCCCCTGATCATACAGGAACTTATGCCAGAATCTGGAATACAGCAGATGCAGAGTGGTATGCTCCATGCCGCCGTTGTACCAGTCAACCGGAAGCCAGTAATTCAGAGCCTCCCTGCCTGCGAATTCCTTATCATTATGCGGATCCGTATAACGCAGGAAATACCAGGAGGATCCGGCCCACTGCGGCATGGTGTCCGTCTCGCGCATGGCCGGACCGCCGCATTTCGGACAGGTTGTGCTGACCCAATCCTTCATGGCGGCAAGAGGGGATTCGCCGTTGTCTGTCGGCATATAGCTCTCTACCTCAGGAAGCACTAACGGAAGCTCGCTTTCGGGAAGCGGGACAAAGCCGCACTTCTCACAGTGAACAATCGGAATCGGCTCGCCCCAGTAGCGCTGGCGGGAGAATACCCAGTCTCTCAGCTTGAAGTTCACCTTCCTGCGTCCGATGCCCTGTTCGGTAAGCCAGTCGGCAATCTTCTGCTTGGCTTCCTTCACTTCGAGTCCGTTCAGAAAACCGGAGTTCACCATAATACCCGTCTCCGTATCGGTGAAGGCAGCCTCTTCGACATTGCCGCCCTTTACAACCTCCACAATCGGAAGACCGAACTTCTTCGCGAAGTCCCAGTCCCTCTCATCATGGGCCGGTACCGCCATGATAGCGCCGGTACCGTAGGACATGAGAACGTAGTCGGATATCCAGATCGGGATCTCCTTCTGCGTCACCGGGTTCACCGCGGTAATTCCCTCCAGGCATACGCCGGTCTTGTCCTTGGCCAGCTCGGTCCGCTCAAAGTCCGACTTCCTGGCTGCCGCTTCCCGATACTCGGTGACGGCATCCCAGTTCTTCAGCTCGTCCTTATATTTGTCTACCAGCGGGTGTTCGGGAGAAATAACCATATAAGTAGCGCCGAAGAGCGTATCGGGCCTTGTTGTGTAGACACGCAGAATATCGTCTTTTCCTGTCAGCCTGAAATCCACCTCCGCTCCCTCGCTGCGTCCGATCCAGTTCTTCTGGGAGACTTTTACCTTATCGATATAATCAACGAGATCCAGATCCTTGATCAGTCTGTCCGCGTACTCCGTAATCTTAAGCATCCACTGGCTCTTCACCTTACGTACGACCGGACTGCCGCAGCGTTCGCATACGCCGTTCACGACCTCCTCATTCGCCAGTCCGACCTTACAGGAGGTACACCAGTTGATCGGCATCTCCGTCTTATAGGCAAGCCCTTTCTCATACAGCTTGAGGAAAATCCACTGCGTCCACTTATAATAGGAAGGATCCGTTGTATTAATCTCGCGGCTCCAGTCAAAGGAATAGCCGAGAGACTTTAACTGCCCCTTAAAACGTGCCACATTATTGGCGGTTACGATTTTCGGATGAATCTTATTCTTAATGGCATAGTTCTCGGTAGGAAGTCCGAACGCATCCCAGCCCATCGGATAGAGGACATTATAGCCCTGCAGCCTTCTCTTGCGCGCGATAATGTCGAGCGCGGTATAAGGCCTCGGATGTCCGACATGAAGACCCTGCCCGGACGGATAGGGAAATTCTACAAGCGCGTAATACTTCGGCTTCGTGTAGTCATCCGACGCATGGAAGGCTTCCGTCTCATCCCAGATATCCTGCCATTTCTGCTCGATGTCCTTAGGTGAATACTCTTTGCTCATACGATTGCTCCTTTATATGAAATATAGTATTGGCAATATCAGGTGCCTGTGCTGCCCTATATTATAGCAAACCTGCGGGGGGAAATGCAACAGAAAGTATGACTGCAGGTTGTGACCCGCCTGCCGCTTTAAATAAAAAAACGAAGCCGTCTGTAAAGCGGCTTCGAATCCCTGATACTTACGAAATGCAGTTGAGGGGACTTGAACCCCTACCCATGTACATGGACATGAACCTGAATCATGCGCGTATGCCAATTCCGCCACAACTGCATATGCTCTAAGAAAACCTGCTGTTTCTTGAGAACGTTAATAGTATACCACATAATAAAAAAAAAGCAAGCCCTATTTTAAAAAAATTTTAAAAATTTTTCGCTTTCAAAAGCAGGATGTAAATCTGGCATCGTGAACGGGGAAAAAACGATTCCAGTTTTTTACATATCATACGGAAAGCAAAGAGTAAAAAAAAGGGAATTTGTAAAAAATGACCATCACAATTTATAATTGGTTGTTTTTGACCAAAATCTGTCAGAAGATTTGACAAAAAAAGCGAAAAGAACCGACGGTATTTTCTATTTGCGCAGTTTGAAAATTGAGGTTATAATGCAGGTGTCAGCAGGAAATGAGACCACGGAGTTCTTGAAAAGGAGGAACAGCGTATGTTAAGAGAATTTGTAAGATGTAATCGTTTAGAAGATAGAATTGATATGATCAGGAATTCTGTTCCGTCAGACTGGACAGAGTCCGAACTGGCAACCGCGGCTGAGATAGCGGGGGTGTCAGAGAAGGTTAAGGATCTGAGCGCGGAGGACGCGCTGAAGGTAATTGCCGGAGAACTGAGCAGGAAGCTGGAGGAAGAGAAGAACGACGACACATTCCTTCAGGCAAATACCCGTCTGCTGGAGGAAGAAGATGCAGTGGGAACAACCGGCACGGAAGAAGCGTATTAGAAGATGGACGGGCTGATAGCCGCAGTCAATTTAAACCAGAGTTTTCCTCAATAATTGATATATACTTTTCTCCTAATTACTGCAGTAGTGTTATTGTTCCGGCAATCCGGAGCGATAACACTATTTTGCATTTTATGGTTGCAAAATCCGGAGGGGGACGATATAATGCACTTGTGACAGAATACTTCTAACACTTTATAAGGGCAGCCGGGAACCGGCCGGCCCTTCGGAGGAGAGCTTATGTTAAGAGAATTCATTAAGTGCAGCGGGCTGGAGGACAGAATCCGGCTGATTGATGAATCTGTCCCGTCGGATTGGGACGAATCGGAGCTGGCGACCGTGTGCCAGATTGCGGGAATTGCGGACAAGGTGAAGGGAATGGATGCGGAGGAGACTCTGGAAGTTCTTCGCAGCGCGCTCAGCGATAAGCTGGATGAAAGCATGGAAGAGGACGAGGCGGCGCTGCCGTTCGGCCGGATACTGGAGGAAGAAAAGACGGCAGAGGATGAATCCAAAGAAGGATCCGCGATGGAGGAAGTGATTAGAACCTCGCTGACCGCTCATATAGGGAAAAGTGACTTGATGTAGAATTCTGACGAAGAGTATGGCCGGGCGATGGCACAGCAGAAGCCGGTCATGGGCGAAATTTTCTGAAAGAGCGGAGAGAACAACATATCAAAATGAAACAGGCTGTATAAGATCTATGCTTAAAAATTAAAAGGACGCTTCCAAATGGCAGAGGAGCATAAAGAAGTATTGCAAAAATACTGACCTATGCCAAGTGAACGGGAAATAAGAAAACTCTATGTGAATGGACGAACCATTTGCATAGAGTTTTTCTTTTGCCTATTTTAAATTTTCAGCGTTCGCAGGACGCGCAGCCGTCACCGAAGGAGGACGATCTTGGGGGCTATCCCTCAACAAGCGTTTTTTGGTGTTGCAGCGATGGCGACCAACCCCGGTGATCTTTGGGACTATGTAAATGGTGGCACCGGAAAGGGGAAGCCGCTCGTAAATCCCGGCCTGCCGATTGTTTCTATAACCCTTACTGCCGGTACTGGCTCCGAAGTCAATTGTTGGGGCGTGATTTCCAATCTGGAGACTAAAGAAAAGATCGGCTTTGGCTGCCCAGAGCAGACACCCGTCTTTGCTGTTGTAGACCCAGAGCTGATGAAAACCGTCCCTGCGAAATACACAGCCTATCAGGGATTTGATGCAATGTTCCACAACACGGAAGTAATGATGTCAAATGGCGTCAATATCCTGAGCGAAACCATTGCGATGTCCGCCATTGAGAATCTTGGAAACGCCTGTATTTTTACGAATCGAAAGGAGATGAACTGCAATGAAGGTCTTAGCAATCAACGGCAGTCCCAGAAAAAGCGGTAATACGGCAGCGTTGCTAAAACAGGCGATGGACGGCGCAAAAAGTCAAGGTGCAGAAACCCGCCAGATAGACCTTTACTCTATGAACTATAAAGGCTGTATCAGCTGTTTTTATTGCAAACGCAAGGATAAATCTCATGGAATCTGCGCTGTACGGGATGAGCTTACTCCGGTTCTTGCAGAACTCAAGGAAACGGACATCCTGCTTTTAGGCTCGCCCATTTACTATGACAATGTCACTCTTTTCCGAAATGGAAAAACAAAGGCAAAGAGAAAAACAGTTCCCGCTGGATTGTCAGGCTGCCTATGATTTAGGTGCAAAGCTGGTAAGACAGGTACAGGAAATGAAGCAGCGAGGAGGTAACAATCAATGAAACAGAAATGGGTTCCGATTCTGATTTCCGGACTTTTGCTTATTGGCTGTTTGACCGGATGTAATAACGGTGTCGCCAATTCTTCTGAACCAGAAAGCACATCTCCTTCTTCTACACAAGCACCAGGGGACACCTCATCTTCGGAAAGTGAAAACTCCGGCGAAGAAACATCCGCGCCTGTCTTTGATTTTAAAAGCAGGACGGTCATGCTGAACAGCGGATATGAAATGCCCATCGCAGGTCTTGGCACTTATGCCCTTTCCGATGAAGAATGTTATAACTCTGTCACCGCTTTGCTCGAAGCCGACGGGCGGCTCATCGATACCGCTTCTTATTATGGCAACGAGGAAGCCGTCGGCCGGGCCGTCCGGGACAGCGATGTACCGAGGGAAGAAATCTTCGTTACTACAAAACTTTATCCCACAGAATTTGACGACCCGGAGGCGGCCATTGAAGGCTGCTTAGATCGTCTGAATATCGGCTATATCGACCTGATGCTCCTGCATCACCCCGGTTCAGGGGATGTGGAAGCATACCATGCAATGGAGCAGGCAGTGGCAGATGGAAAAATTCATTCTATCGGTCTGTCCAACTGGTACATTGAGGAATTAGAGGAATTTCTGCCTCAGGTCAATATCACGCCTGTCGTGGTGCAGAATGAGATTCATCCCTACTATCAGGAACAAGAAGTTGTGCCCTATATTCAGGAACTTGGCATCATAGTAAACGGCTATTCTCCTTTTGGGGGCAGAGGGCACACCAGCGAGCT
>DVNP01000260.1 GCA_018714285.1 Candidatus Caccomorpha excrementavium
CCGTGACCGTAGCCGACCGAACGGAAGATCCAGGAACGGTTCAGCTCATCCCCGTAATGCTTCGTATCCAGGACGCCGTTCACCGCGGTGTTCATCGCATCGATCCTGGTATCCTTCGCGTGGAAATGAAAGATTGCTTTCGCCTTGCCGAGCTCCCGGATACAGGTAATCGGCTCCATTCCCTGCCAGAACAGATGGCTCGGATCAAAATTGGCTCCAATCTGAGGGCCCGCCGCGTTCCTTAATCGCAGCAATGTCTCCGTATTATAGACGCAGAAGCCCGGATGCAGCTCAAGGGCAATCTTCACGCCATGCTCTCCCGCGAATGCCGCCTTCTTCTTCCAGTACGGAATCAGAACCTCATTCCACTGATAATCCAGGATTCTTAAGAAATCATCCGGCCACGGGCAGGTTACCCAGTTGGGCTCCGTATCCTTTGCGCTTCCGCCCGGGCATCCGGAGAATGTATTCACAATTCCGACTCCAAGCTTCTCCGCCAGCAGAATCGCGTTCGTCAGATCATCGTCAAATTTCTTCGCCAGCGACTTATCCGGATGAACCATATTGCCGTGAGCGCTGAGCGCGCTGATCTCAAGGTTGTGAATCTTTATGATCTCACAAAACTCTGCGAGAGCCTTCGGATCGGACAGCAGCACTTCCGGATCACAATGATCCTTCCCCGGGAAGCCGCCGCAGCCGATCTCCACCATCTGAATCCCCTGTGACTGAAAATAATCACAGGCATCGCCAAAACTCATATTTCCAAGTACATTGGTCAATACACCTAATTTCATAATTACCTCCTTTGCTTCGTGCGCCGCGTCACGGATTCGGTACGAATTCTCCGCCGCGCGCCCATTTCAGATAATTCAGGGCATGGATCTGCCCGGTCATCTCCCACTCGTCACGGTATACATGATCATGAAAGCCCTCAATACACAGATCTCCTTCATATCCCGCGCTGCGCAGAATCGAAAAGACATCTCTCCAGTTCGTATCTCCGAAGCCCGGCGTCCTGTTGGGCATGAAGTTCTTTCCGCACATAATTCCCTCATGGCGGATTCCGTCCCAGTCAATCGACGCATCCTTACCGTGTACATGAAATACCTTGCCCGCCCATTTACGAAGCTCCGGAATCGGATCAATCAGCTGCGACATCGCGTGCGCCGGCTCCCACTCCAGGCCCAGACAATCCGAATTCACGGTATTAAACATCATCTCCCAGGCCCTGGGCGAATATCCGATATTACAGGTATTATGATTCCATGTTCCGTCCATCGGGCAATTCTCGATTGCAATCTTCACGCCCTTGTCCCCGGCATACCGCACAAGCTCGCCGAAGACCTTCCCGAACACCGGCATGGCTTCCTCCACGCTTCTGCCTTCAATCGCCCCCGCGAAGGTCGAAACGATATTCGTTCCGAACAGATGCGCCGCGTCGATTGCCTTCTTCAGCTCCTCGACGTGGCTTTCATACATCAGGGGATTCCTGTAAGCGCCTATCGCCGCAATCCGGATATCCGTGCCGTCGAGCTCCTTCTTCACCTCTTCGGCAAGCTCCTCCAGCACCGTATCCCCATAGCTCATATGAAAATTCAGTTCAAAGCATTCAAATCCCTTTTCTTTCAGCACCGGCATCCACTTAAGCGCCAGATAGCCCGGCAGACAGGTTCCGATATGTATCTGCTTCATAATTCCTCCATTCCCGCTTCCCTCGCGGATATTATATCTGTTCTGCGGCCGCATATCCTGCATTCCGATCAGTCAAAGTATACCGGCTTCCCGGTCTTTCCCGATTCATAGATTGCTTCCAATATCCTTGTTACCACGCAGGCCTGCTCCGGCTTTACTACAAGCTCCTCTCCCTTTGTTACCGCGTTCATGAACACTTCCTGCTCAAGTATCTCCGGCTTCACGGAAGCGCCGCTGTAGAAGTCCACGCCGCCCGCGGAAAGCTCCGGCTTCTCAATCACCTGCTTATTATATTTTACCTTATTAATCCGCAGGCCGTCCTTCATATCCGCTCCCGCCTTCGTTCCGCACAGGCTCGTCTTGGCTTCATCCACATCCAGCGAATTCAGCGCCCAGCTTGCCTCCAGGAAGATGGTCGCGCCGTTCTTCATCCGGACGAATCCGAATGCGGAATCCTCTACCGTAAACTGCTCTCTGTCCCAGTCGCCCCATGCGTTCGCCGTCTCGGTCTGATCTCCCAGCTTCTTATATACGCTGCCGACGGCCATCTCCGGTTCATAATTATCCATCTCCCACAGCGTCAGATCCAGCGCGTGAGTTCCGATATCAATTAAGGGACCGCCGCCCTGCTCATATTCGTTAAGGAACACGCCCCAGGTCGGAACCGCTCTTCTGCGGATCGCATGCGCTCTCGCGTAGTAGATCTCTCCCAGCTCTCCGTTCTCGCAGGCTCTCTTCAGATAAAGAGAATCCGGGCGATAGCGGTTCTGATATCCGATCGTCAGTATCCTGCCGGTCTCCCTTGCCGTATCTGCCATCGCCTTAGCCTCCGCGTAGGTCTTCGCCATCGGCTTCTCGCACATTACATGCTTGCCGGCGCGCATTGCGTCAATCGAGATAACGGAATGGGAACGGTTCGGCGTCAGAACATAAACTGCCTCAATCTCATCCATGGCAAGGAGCTCCTTATAATCCGTAAATACTTTGGAATCCTCTGTGCCGTATTCTTCCTTTGCCTTCCTGGCGCGTTCGGGAATCAGATCGCAGAATGCCGCGATCTCAGCTCTTCCAAGCTGCTTAATTGCCGGCAGATGCTTGCCGTTCGCGATTCCGCCGCAGCCGATAATACCAATCTTTACTTTCTCCATCATAACCTCCACTCTCTGTACAGACAGCTCAGAACCAATGCATCGATAATTGCCGCTTCTATCCACAAAATCCAATCCGAATCCGGCAAAATTCTGTCTCGGAGCTGTCCTTACAATCTGTTATTCTTGTGGCTTTTTCTGATTTCATTGACATTTTGCATGGTTTTATTATATAATTTCAGCAGATTTAAGGCAAGGATTATGTTGCCAATAATACATAGGATCCTGCTGTTATTTTGTTTGACTATAAGGGAGAACTGTTATGGATACCAGGTCTGATATGCTTGCTTTATATGAACATAAGATTATGCCGGATCAAGATTTTCCGGTGCAGCTGCTGCGAAATCATGTAACAAAAAAGGGATATTATTTCACTCCCCATTGGCATGAGTATATTGAGATGCACTATGTACGATCGGGAAGCACCGTGATTCACTGCGGTCAGGAACGTTTCACACCATCCGCGGGAGAGCTGGTCGTCGTCAACAGCAATGAACTGCATTCTGGAGCGCTTGAGTCCGCGTTCACCGACGTCTATGTGCTGATATTCGATTATTCCTTCTTCGCGAAGAATTCTCTGGAAGATTATGTCATTTTCCGGCATTTGATCCCGCGCGACGAAATCATCGGACAGCTTTTTGAAGATATTTTCCGGGAAGATGGCTGGAGGGAGCCGGGATATATGATGGCCATCAAGGGCAGGCTGTATGAACTGATCGTCTATCTGCTCCGTCATTATGCCACCAGACGGCTGACTTCAAAGGAGAATGCCCGCCGCAACCGGGATCTCATGCGGCTGAATACGGTTCTGAAATATATTGAAAAGAACTTCTCTCAGCCGATCACTCCGAATGATCTGGCTTCGCTGATTAACTTAAGCGAGTACCGCTTCTGCCATCTGTTCAAGGAGGTCATGAATCAGAGCCCCGCAGCCTATGTCAATGAAATCCGGCTGAAAAGGGCCCGCCGCCTTCTCGCGGAAAGCGATATGTCTGTCGCGGAGGTGGCTGCTTATGTCGGCTTTAACGATTATAATAATTTCGGCAGGCAGTTCCGCAGACTCTACGGCTGCTCTCCGAGCGAACTGCGCAAAAAAAACTGAGCGTACCGGGAATTTCATGAAGCAAATTCCGATACGCTCAGGAAACAGGAAGCTTTGCCGCGCCGTCTTCCTGCGGAATACGGCTCCTGTATTATACCAGCATGGTATTGATTGCCGTTACCAGCGCCTTAATTGATGCCTTAATAATATCCTCGTCCGTACCGGCGCCCCAGTGAAGAACGCCGTCCGAATCCTCGATTCCGACATAAGCCATAGCCATGGAATCGGATCCCTTTTCCATTGCGTGCTCTTCATAGACGGCAATCTTATAATCCAGGCCAATCGTCTGCTTGATCGCGTTGCTCACGGCATCAAGCCGTCCGTTGCCCTTTGCCGTACTGACAATCGTCTCGCCCTTCAGACAGATTGTAACCTCTGCCTGAATCCCGCCATTCTGCTTATAGTGGCTCTCCGGCACATTCAAAGGAGCCGTCTTGTTCAGGAAGGTATCCTCAAAGATCGCGTAGATTTCCTCCGCAGACAGTTCCTTGTGCCGTACATCCGACGCGCTCTTCGCCGCGTAGCCCATGGCCTCACGCATCTTGGCCGGCATCTTCAGGCCGTATTTCTGCTCGAGAATATATCCTACGCCGCCCTTGCCGGACTGGCTGTTAATCCGGATTACCTCTCCGTCATACTGCCTTCCGACATCCTCGGGATCAATCGGAAGATAGGGAACCGTCCAGTACTGGCAGTTATGCTCCTTTCTCCACTTCATTCCCTTCGCGATCGCATCCTGATGCGATCCGGAGAAGGCCGCGAATACAAGCGCTCCCGCATAGGGCTGACGCTCGTAGACATGCATTCCCGTACACTTCTCATAGACCTCGCAGATCTCCGGCATATTCTCCAGGTTAAGCTTCGGATCCACGCCCTGAGAATACATATTCAGCGCAAGGGTAATAATATCCACATTGCCGGTCCGCTCTCCATTGCCGAACAGCGTCCCCTCAATCCGGTCCGCTCCGGCCAGCAGCCCCATCTCCGCGTCGCTGACGCCGCAGCCCCTGTCATTGTGCGGATGCAGGGAAAGAATCACGTTCTCGCGGTATTTCATATTCTCCGACATATACTCCACCGCGTTGGCGAAGACATGGGGCATTGACATCTCAACCGTTGACGGCAGATTAATAATCGCCTTATTATCCGGACCGGGCTGCCATACATCAAGCACTGCGTTGCACACCTCAAGGGCATATTCCACTTCCGTGCCGGTAAAGCTCTCCGGGCTGTACTCGAACGAAAAATTGCCGTCCGTCTCATCGGCCAGCTTCTTCAGTAACGCGGCGCCGTCTACGGCAATCTGCTTAATCTCTTCCTTTGACTTATGGAATACCTGCTCCCTCTGCGCAACAGAAGTAGAATTATATACATGTACAACCGAGCGAGGCGCTCCCTTGACCGCCTCGAAGGTCTTCCTGATAATATGCTCTCTGGCCTGAGTCAATACCTGAATCGTTACATCCTCCGGAATCAGATTCTGCTCGATTAAGGTACGGACGAACTGATATTCCGTCTCAGAAGCAGCCGGAAACCCGACTTCTATCTCCTTAAAGCCTACCTTGACTAAAAGCTGAAAGAATTCAATCTTCTCCTCCAGACTCATCGGCGTAATCAGAGCCTGATTCCCGTCCCGCAGATCCACGCTGCACCAGATCGGCGGCTTCTCGATACAATCCTTTTCCACCCATTTTCTGGATGCCTTAAGGGGCGCATAAAAATTCTTCGTATACTTTTCGACATGTCTCATTTTTGTTCTCTCCTTCCTGCAATCTGTAAGAAGCGCTGCTGCGCAAAACGCGCATCCCCGCGAAGCGTTTTATTTTCAGAATACTGTCAGGAACTCTCCCGAAAATAAAAAGCCTTTCGTCTCTGTGGAGCCATGCTCCATAGAGACGAAAGGCCGTACATATAATACACCTTACGCGGTACCACTCTACTTTATGACAGTACATCATACACTCATCAGATACGGACCGGACTGACACCGGTATAATATCCTCCCTGAATAACGGTCGGGCTCCGTCTGCGTCTACTGTTCCGAAGAAGTTGGGGCAGCTGCTCCGAGGCGAGTTCCATGGCTTCCTTCCGCTGCCTCGCATCACCCGGCAGCTTTCTGAACGCGGGAAGCAATGTACTACTCCTCATCCCTGCATTTCCTGCTTATTAGCTGTTGCTATCATAGCATTCTTTGCCGGCATTGTCAAGCAGAAAATTCCTCCTAAAAATTCACCAGCCTATGATAAATTCCGGGCAGAATCGTTTCCACATCCGGAAGATAGACCCGCTCTGCCGCCAAATGAAGGCCTCTTGCCCGCGGTCCGACCAGATAGGTGGGTATATTAAGCCCGGTAATGACCGGGAACGGAATATCGTAAATCTCTGCCGGCATCGTAATATTCTGCAGCGTTTTTTCTGCCTCCTCCGGATACATACAGGACAGATAACTGATGTCCGTAATTCCTGGACAGTATGGATAGCTGACCGCGGATAATCCGTATCCGGACAGCTCGTCCGATATTATCGTTTCAACCGCAAAGACATTAATATCCTGATCATACGCGGTAACGCACGGATAATAGGGAGGCATGATTCCAATCACAACAAGCGGTCTCTGAATTCCGGAGAGCCGAATCAGCTCTCTGATATAGTGCGCTCCCGCCTTCTGAATGTTATCTTCATTCTGAATGATTCGCGCCTTCATCCGCTCGTTGAGTTCTCTGCGCCTTTCTTCATAATCCGGACGCCGGCTTCGGGTATAGGTCTCAAGCTCCTTCAGATCCATGACCGGAATGGTAAACTCCTGCCTTTCTTCGGATACAGCTCCCAGCTCAAGACACTTCCGGTAAGCAGCCACATAACAGGAACGCAGATCCTTCATACTTTCCCGGCAGCTCTCCTTCAGCTTCCCAATCAGGTCGTGCTCCCTTCCGGCGCCGTAAAATAAGAGATTCACACAGCAGGCGGCATATTCCGGCACCGTAGCGTCATACCCTACCTTAAAATCCTTCATCATCTGAATGCTGGGCGGCTGAGAGACCATACCGCGATCCGCCGTAATCAGACCGGTATTCCATTCGATATTCGATACAAGCTTCGCCATCATCAGATTGGCATTCAGTCCTTCCATCGGATTCGCCACATAGGCCGGCAGCCCTTTTGTAATAATCAGCGGCAGAATCTTCCCGATCCCGCCGGCGCAGATCGCAAACGTCTTATCCCTGCAGCTGCTCTCAAACTGCGCTTCCCCCATCAGACAAAGCCGGATATTCAGCCCGTATCTCTCCTTTAGGCGATCCAGCAGGAAAACCGCGCGCCGCATTCCGGAAGAGAGCTTCTCTTTGTCACATACCGCCAGGAACAGTATGCCGCACTCCGGATCCTCTTCGTGAAACAGCGTATACATGGCCACGGCCAGTCCCGATTTCATATCCGCAGTTCCTCTGCCGAACAGCCAGTCCTCGTTCTCCAGATCCTCTCTGACCGCCTTGTCCCTGAGATCCGACTTCCTCAGCTCCTCTCTCAGACGAACCGGATCACAGGCATAAGGCAATAATCTTCCATAGCTTTCCAGATCCGCCGTATCATAATGCCCGCCAATCAGGACGGTCCGGCTGCTCTTTCCTTTCTTATACGCCCACACGACCGGTCTGTGCAGCCAGTCGCTGCCATATTCCTTTCCGCAGTCTTCGGGATGATCCCGGAAATACTTATGACTGCTGATCTGTTCATATATCCATTCTCCCAGTTTTGCTTCCCGGCTGCTTCCGCTGTCGCTCGGAATCGAAATCAGTGACATCAAAAGTTCCTTCACCGTCAACTCACTCATGAATATATCCCCAATCCATCTCGTTTTTTACTAACAGTATAACACACAACCTGAAAATATTCTATCGATTTATGAAAAAAGCAGGCAAATTCGGGAAGGTAAAATCCCTCTCGAATCTGTCTGCTTTCCATTTTATCCCATTTTATTCCATTTTTTAGTATGTGAACAGCTGTGTCCAATAAGGTGTTCCGTTTACCACATAATATCCGACACCAATGGACGTATACCTGGCGTTCAGAATATTGGCCCTGTGTCCGGAGGAATTCATCCACGCCTGCATAACCGCTTCCGGAGTTCTCTGACCCCAGGCTATGTTCTCGCCGGAGCCCCGGAACGAAACTCCTGCCTCTGTCAGCGCGGTGGAAAACTGTCTGCCGTCCGGTCTGGTATGGGAGAAGGAGGATACGATTTCCTTCGCGCGGACATTCGCTGCGGACTGTACCTTCAGATCAACGGTCAGTTCCGAAAGGCCGGCCTTCTTCCGTTCCTCATTTACAAGCTTCACAACCTGGGCGGCAAACGAAGTATCCTGTACGCTGTCCTCCGACGAATCCGGCGCCTCTGCATCCGGTACGTCCGCGCCCGGGTTGCCGGTTCCGGGAAGCTCCGCATCCGGGAGCTCAATATCCGGAAGCTCGACATCCGGAAGTTCGGTATCCGGAAGCTCAACATCCGGAAGCTCAACGTCCGGAAGCTCAACGTCCGGAAGCTCGATATCCGGAAGCTCCGTATCCGGAACTTCAACGTCCGGAAGCTCTGTGTCCGGACATTCAGTATCCGGAAGCAGGCCGGGCAGCCCCTGAAGAATTCCTCCGCCTATGAATCCCGGCCAGATTCTGATGAAGCATCCCTTACCGCCGGATATCGTCATACCAAGCTTCTCCATCAAAGCTTCCATGCTTTCATCAGACAGCTTCTCCCTGGCCGTTACGGATATGGATGTATTGCCGTTCTGCGGCAGATGAGACGTCTGCGCCTGCATTCCAAGAATTGCGCCGCTTCCCGTAGTTCCTATGACAGCCGCCGTAAGCAGCATGATCGGTATCTTTATCATTCTGTTCCTCACTTTCTTTTGATGCGAAATACTGTGTTTCAGTATTATTTCACATTTGTTACAAATTTGTTACACGAGCAGAATATCATATTTTTTATGCCGGATCAATGGAACTTGCTGGAATTCAGAATCCGGACGATATCGGAACCATACGGCGGATATCTGCTGCCGCGGATTAAAAAAAGGATATCCCGCCGTGCAGCAGCGGAATATCCTGACTAGATTGTCGCGCCTTATTCGTTATATCTTACGCAAGCTTCGCCTTGGCAATCTCGGCCAGCGCGGTAAAGCCTGCCGGATCATTCACTGCCAGCTCAGCCAGCATCTTCCTGTTAACCGTTACCTCAGCCAGCTTCAGGCCGTACATAAACCTGGAGTAGGAAAGTCCGTTCATTCTTGCCGCCGCGTTGATTCTTGCGATCCACAGACGTCTGAACTGTCTCTTTCTTTCCTTTCTGCCTGCAAAGGAAGTGGCCAGCGCTCTCATGACAGACTGCTTCGCAATTCTGTACTGCTTGGATCTGGCTCCTCTGTAACCCTTTGCCAGCTTTAATACTCTATTATGCTTCTTCTTTGCGTTAACTCCGCCTTTAATTCTTGCCATTGTATGTTCCCTCCTTCTTTCCCCGGCTTACAGATACGGTAAAATCTTCTTCATATTCTTCTCATTCGCCGGATTCATCATCTCCGCCTTCCTGAGATCTCTCTTATTCTTGGTTGTTTTCTTCGTAAGGATATGCTGCTTGCCAGCCTTCATTCTCTTTAATTTACCCGTAGCGGTCTTTGAAAAACGCTTCGCAGCTGATTTGTTAGTCTTTACCTTCGGCATGATAGTTCCTCCTTATTTCTGCGCCGGGTCCGTCATCCGGACTGCGCTTCTTTGTGAATTAATATATTTAACACATTCGGCTTCTGGCTCAAATGTAATT
>DVNP01000261.1 GCA_018714285.1 Candidatus Caccomorpha excrementavium
GGTCTGCTATTCCATTTTCTGTCAGGGAAAATATGATGAGTCCGTGCTGAAATATCTGGTTCATAATTTTTACGGGACCACCTTCGAGATGAATCAGATCTGGAAGGCGGCCAGAGCCTTTGATGTCGATACTTTTCTGCTGGAGGACAGGCTTCTGGCTCAGATGCTGTTCGCCGAGACCTTCATTGAAGAAAGCATTCCGGTGTTCCGGAGCTATTATCGAAGCGGCTGTAACCGGAAGCTGGTACGTGCGGCTCTGTCCTATTATGCATACTGCTGTCTGATGGACAGGCAGTCCCTGACGCAGGAGCTGTTCGATATTATGAAGCGGGAGGTCGGTTATGAGGAAAATGATGTGTGCGTACTCGCCATATTAAAATACTATTCCGAACAGGAGATATTGACGGACAGCGAGATTAATTATATTGATTTACAGCTCCAGAAAATGGCTGAGAAGGGAATACACCTTCCGTTTTTCAGACGCTTCGGAGACCGGACGCGGATATCCAGTAGTATGCTTGATATGTCATATATTCAGTATCGGACCGAACAGGGGAGAAAGGTTTCGCTTTCTTACGCAATTGTGCCGGCGCAGAGCAAAGAGGAGGAGGTCACTCTTTCAGAGCAGGGATGCCGTCAAATGATGGAACATATGATATGCGGTATTTATGTGAGCGAATTCGTTCTGTTCTGTGATGAGGAACTGATATATGAAATCTATGAAGGCACCGCGAGAGGGCTGAAGCAGTCCTTCCGGGGAACGTTAGAGGCTGTAAAGCCGGAAGATTGTGAAGGAAAAAGTCTTTTCGGCCTGCTGAACCGGATTGTGAAGCCCGGCCAGGAGCCTTCCGAAGCATTGGAACGGATGGGAGAATATATCAGGGCCGATTACGTGATTCGCAAGGCCTTTCAACCGATTGACACCGAATGATCAGGGAGGTGGCAGGATATGGGAGACGAGAAAAGTCTGTTTGCCGGGCTGGATTTGTGCCGTACGGAGGCGCAGCTGACCTGGTTTGATGAAAGAAAAATGGAGCCGGAATCCCTTCGGGTATCCGGAGAGGCGGCCGCTGCGGCCGGCGAGTACCTGATTCCCATGGTGCTTGCGGTGAAGCCGGGGAATAAAGAATGGCTGTTCGGGCAGGAAGCCGTTCGGGCGGATGATAAGGCAGTCAAAATTGATCGTCTGATTGAGCGGATTCTGACCGGAGAGGGGTTCGAGCAGGAAGGAATGTCTTTTTCGCCTGAGTTCCTGCTTGAACGGTACTTAAGAAAGGTGCTGTCCATTCTGAAGGGAAAGTTCCCGAACCAGACGATTACGCGTCTGACTGTTACGACGGAGGATTCCCAGCCGGTTCTGATCTCTGCCGTATACCGGGTGCTGCAGATGCTCGGGATTGGCAGAGATCGGGCTCTGGTGCAGAGTCATTCCCAGAGCTTCATGCATTATACGCTGAATCAGCCCAAGGATATCTGGATGAATGATGTGGGACTGTTTGAGCTGGACAGAAAGGGGCTGATGTATTATCAGCTGAGCATAAACCGCAGGACCGTTCCGATGACGGCAATGATTACGAAGGAGGATCTGTCCGCAACATTTGGATATGATTTGATAGAAGACAGGCTTCCGCCTGAACAGCTGGATTATATCTTCGATAATCTGGCCAGAAGTGTGCTGCATAAGAAAATTGTATCTACCCTGTATATTACGGGGAAAGGATTCGAAGGAACCTGGGCAGACGAGACGCTTAAGGCATTGTGTGTCGGACGGAGGGTGTTTAAGGGGCAGAATCTGTATGCCAAGGGCGCGTGCTACGCGGCAAGGGAGTTGTGGAAGAAGTCGGGACCTGATTACATATTGCTGGATGAGGAGATGCTTCCGGCGTCCGTGAAGGTAAGACTGTATACGGATGCCCGGATGACGGATTATGTGTTGGTACAGGCGGGAACTCCGTGGTACGAGGCTTCGAATCAGATCTGTGTCATACTGGATGATACAAAGGAATTTGAATTTATTATAAGTAACCCGATGAAGAAGGAGAGCGTTCATCAGGTCATGACATTGGACGGATTTTATGAACGCGGCAATAAGCTGACGAAGCTGTCGCTTTCCATTCATTTTCTGGATCGCATTACGGCAGTGATTACGGTTCGGGATATCGGCTTTGGTGAATTTGCGCCGTCCAGGCATCGAATCTGGGAACAGCAGCTGTTGATTTAGGCGGCGGATCAATTAGCGGGAATGGGGGATCAGATTGGGAAAATTAATCTTATGCTGCGGAAAGACTGCGGCAAAGCCATACGAATTCCGGCGGACAGGAATCCGGATCTACTCGGTTGAGGAGCTCTGTTATTATATTACACAGAATCTGGAAACGGTTGCAGATGAGATATTTGCTGAGGATCTGGCTGACTTTATGGAGGAAGAGCTGGGGCTTTCGGAGAGGGCAGAACGGTTCCGGGAGCTTCTGCACCGCCAGTCCGGACTTAAGGATGTGGTGGTATGTATTCTGTGCAGCGCAGATTATTATACGGAAGCGGAGATTAAGGCAATTCTTGCGCAAATTGATGAAATGAACGCGCTGACTCCGATCCAGCGCAGAAAGCGCAGAGCGGATAATTATCTGAAGTGCGGCAATGTAAAGGAGGCGGCAGGAGAATACGACAGGATTCTCCGCTCCAAAGAAAGCGCCGGCCTCTCCGGCAAAGATTACGGCGATGTACTGCATAACCTGGCCGTCATTACCATGAGAAATGATCGGTTTATCCAGGCAGCCTATTATTTCAGAGAGGCCTATGAAAGAAATCAGAACAGGGATTCTCTGAAATGCTATCTGTATGCTCTTGCGCTTGAGGGCGATAAGGAAAAATGCATGCAGGAGGCAAAGTTTTACGGGATGGAGGATTCGGCTATAACAGAGCTGTTTCTGGAACTGGAGCGTCTGTCCGGGGAAGCAGAGACAACATCCGGATGGTATGATCTGGAAAGTGTCAGAAAAATGAAGGAAGAAGGGAATCCGGATTATCAGAATGCGTTCCATATTCTTTTAGACTGGATGAAAGAAGAATACAGAACGTCCGGCCGGACGGCCGGACGCTGAAGAAGGGGAGGGTGTATCGGGCATCCTCCTTATTCTGTTATCTCCCGTATGGTGAATTGTTCCGTAAGCCTGTCGGAATAATGCAGCTGATAGTCGTCGGTTATAAAAATGGCATAGACATCGTCAAGGCTGTTAATCAGATCAAGTCCCTTTTCCAGACCGAGAGCAAAGCAGCTTGTGCTCAAGGCATCTCCGACAGCCGAGCTTTTTGAGAGGATTGTAACCTGTATCAGATTGTTCTGATACGAATATCCGGTGTTCGGATTGAGAATATGGTGATAAAATTCTCCGGTATCCGGAACCGTGAAACACCGTTCGTAGATACCGGAGGAGACAACGGACCAGTCGGTTATTTCTATGGTTGCGCAGAGTTCATTCCGGTCGGCAAACGGCCTTTGGATTCCGATTACGAACGGCGTCTGATCCGGCCGGCCTCCGACGGTCAGAATATTGCCGCCCAGGTCGATCATTGCGCTTTCAACGCCGCTTTGCGTCAGATATTCCTTGATTCGATCGGCAATATATCCCTTCGCGACGGCTCCGAGATCAATGCCGGCTTCCGGATCCGCGAGGGATACGCAGAACTGCCCGTCCTCATCTTCTTCAAGGCTTACCTGTTCCCATCCGACATGGGTGAGCGCTTCTTTGATTTCATCGGAAGAAGGAACGGCGGGTTCGGACGAAGTAAAGTCCCACAGCTCGGCGACAGGCAGAATCGTAATATCAAACGCGCCGTCAGTCAGGCTGCAATAATCAAGACTGAAGCGGATCAGATCGGCCGTTTCCTCCGATACGGGAACCGGATAGGTGTCCGAGTGGTTCAGACGGTATATTTCACTTGTCTCAAGCGTCCGGCTGAACAGGGCTTCGTATTGGTCGCAGACAGAGAGCGCGCCGTCCAGCAGGGAGGAATCCGTACTGTCATAAATACGCAGAGTTACGATGGTATTCAGCTTGAAGGAGCTGACGGAAATGGGGTCGCCGGATTCTGTGGCTCCGTTCTGATCCGAGGCAGTATCTGCGCCGCAGCCGGACAGGAATAATAGAATGATGAACGCAGCCGGGATCATGCGCCGGATGCGGGATATGAATGAATGTTTCATGGATTTCCTCATTTCTGTATGATTAGTTGCTTTCTTGATTTTTACATTGCATTATTGTATAGTAGTTTCCGCAAAGTGTCAAGACAGCTGAATTTTCCTTTTACAAACAGCGGGATAAGTAGTATAATGAAGCAGCCGGACCCGGATAAGTCCGGCTGATATAACTGAAAGGAAAGCATAAGGAGGATCGGGAACGTGAACGATTTGGATGGCAGAAAAAGAATTGCCGCCATTGCCGGGCTGGGGATTGTGACTGCTGCCGCATTCGGACTG
>DVNP01000262.1 GCA_018714285.1 Candidatus Caccomorpha excrementavium
TTCCTTCCAATGAGAGGGTGATTACGATTGAGGATTCGGCGGAGCTGCAGCTTGTGTCGATTCCGAACCTGGTCAGGCTTGAGGTACGGAACGCGAATGTGGAAGGGAAGAATGCGGTAACGATTCGGGATCTGATTAAGTCCAGTCTGCGGATGCGTCCGGATCGGATTATTGTGGGAGAGGTCAGGGATGACGCGGCCATCGATATGCTTCAGGGACTGAACACCGGACATAGCGGATTATCCACCGGCCATGCGAATTCGGCCGGAGATATGCTCTCGAGACTTGAGACCATGGTATTGCTGGGAGCGGATATACCGGCTTTGGCAGTCCGCAGGCAGATTGCTTCCGCAATTGATTTGATTGTTCATCTTGGCCGGCTCCGGGATCGTACCAGAAGAGTGCTTGAGATTACTGAGGTACTGGATTGTGTGGACGGCGAGATAGAGATGAATCCGTTGTTCGTATTTCGGGAAGAAGGAGAGACGGACGGCAGGATAATCGGAAGTCTGAAGCGGACAAGGGGCAGCCTGATTCATGTGAATAAGCTGCTCAGGGCGAAAGGGACGGGAGGAATGCGCGAGGAGACATGATTCGGCAGACAAAGAAAAGAATCAGAGAATATGTGCCGGCAGATTACGGGATTTGCCGTCTGACGGCAGGAGAGCGGGCCTGTTTTCTGGGAAAGGCTGTTCTGTACGGAATGGGAGCGGGGCTGTTATTTTATGACAGTCTGACGGGAGGTCTTCTGCTGATTCCCTGCTTTCTGGCCGGAGGAATTCTGACGCGGGAACGTATTGCAAGACGCAGGAGATGGCGGCTGAACCTTGAGTTCAGGGACGGACTGGCGGCATTGTCAGCGGCGCTGGCAGCCGGATATTCGGCAGAGAATGCATTTGAAGAGGCTCTTAAGGATCTGAAGCGGTTATATTCCGAAGATGCTCTGATTGTCAGGGAATTTCACTATATTGTTCAGGGAATGAGGACCGGAAGTACGGTTCAGGAAATGCTGGCAGACTTTGCGGAGCGAAGCGGCGTTGAGGATATTGAAAGCTTTGCGGCCGTATTTGCGGCAGCGAAGCAGGGTGGCGGGAATCTGGTCCGCATTCTGAGAAAAAGCGTGGGTAAGATCGGACAGAAGATTGAGACAAAGCGGGAGATTCAGGTGCTGCTGACGGCAAGGCGTTATGAAGCCGCTGTACTGAAGGCAATGCCGTGCGGTATGATTCTGTATCTGCGGATCTGTTCGGACGGATTTTTGGATCCTTTATATCATAACGGATTCGGCTGGAGCGTTATGAGCATCCTTCTGGCGGTGTACTGCGGATTTGGCTGTCTGGCAGACCGGCTGACGGAGATTGAAGTGTAAAGGGGGAAGGTTATGGGGTCATGGATATATCCGGTTATCCTGATTCTGCTGATTGGATACGGGATCTGGGGAAGAGCGGTATGGAAGGGCGGGAAAGAACAGGGGCTTAAGCATTTCTGGGATCCGGCCATCCGGCATACGCTTGCGCTTACCGGCCTTTCGGACAGGATGGAGAGGTTTTTAGGAATGAAGGATATTGCCAGACTGGCGCCGTGGAAGCGAAAGGAGGAAGCGGCGGCGGATTCCATATGCCGGGCGGGCAGCGCTTTTATAACCGGGCTTGCAGTTTTTTGTGCGCTTGCGGGGATGTCCGGAATCAGGCAGGAGGAGCCGGACCGGAGTCTGGTATATCGGGGGGCAGACGGCTGGTATGTGAGAAAGGGGGAGCCGGGAGAGCCGGAGAGAATTCTGTCTCTGAACGGCCTGATGGAAGAAGAAGAGGTGACGCTGCAGGCTTCGGCGCCAAACAGGCAGGCAACTCAGGAGGAAGCGGAGGCTCTGTTCGGGGCGGCGGAGGAATATATCGAAGGGGTATGGCTCGGACAGAATGTGTCGGCCGGCGAGGTACGCTATGATTTGAATCTGCCGGGGGAGATTCCCGGAACGAATATGACGGTTGTCTGGGAGCGGGAGGATGCTTCGCTTCTGTCAGGGCAGGGGATTGTATGGAATGACGGACTTCAGGAGGAAGGGGTTATAACGGAGCTGACTGCCGTAGTCAGGTTAGATGATCTGGAACGGCGGTTCCTGTATCCGCTCCGGATTCTTCCAAAGGCATCAGAGGAGAGCTGGGAGGCTGGGAGGCTTCTGCAGGAATACCTGGAAGAAGAAGCGATCGGAAAGCCTTATCAAAGTGAAATCAGGCTCCCGGACGAGCTGGGAGGCCGGACGGTAATCTGGAGTGTCAGCGAGCAGGAGCAAATCCCGGCCGTCTTCGGCTTCCTGCTTGTGGCTGCCGCGATACCGGCCTTATACCGCGCAAGGATATCGGAGAGAATGAAGCGGCGTTCCGTTCAGCTTGGCGCGGATTACCCGGATATAATCAGTAAGCTGTCGCTGTATCTGGGAGCGGGAATGTCAATACGGACAGCATGGGGCAGAATTACGGCAGAGTACCGGGGAGAGCCCGGGAGAATCAGGAGCGGAAAGGAGAGACGGTACGCATATGAAGAAATGCGGCTGACATGGAACGAGCTATGTATCGGAGTGCCTGAGGAGGAAGCGTTCGAACGGTTCGGACAACGAATCGGAGAGCTTGCCTATATCCGATTCGGAACTCTGCTGGCGCAGAATGTCAGAAAAGGAGGGAGCCGTCTGCTGGAACTTCTGGAAGCAGAAGAGACAGAGGCCTTTGCGCAGAGAAAGGAGAATGCGAGACGGGAAGGAGAGAAGGCGGGGACCAGGCTGCTGATCCCTATGTTCGGAATGCTTGTGATTGTAATAGCAATTGTCATGATCCCGGCGTTCCGGAGCATGTAGGAGGTTTGGAACAGGATATAACGGCTGATAGAAGGAGGAGATACGGATGATAGACAGGATCTATAACCTTGCGGAAGAGTTCTGGCTGGATGAGGAGGGCATCGGCGTGGTGGAGATTATACTGATTCTGGTGGTGCTGATAGGTCTCGTCGTTATCTTTCAGGCGCAGATTGAAGCGGTTGTAACAGAAGCGTTTGAAAGGATTATGGGCGATGCGGGAACGATTATAGATTAAATGTGTATGAGAGAAGAGCAATCCGGAGTTATTACAGTGTTTTTTTCCCTTATTTTCCTGATGATTCTTCTGCTGACGGGAAGTATGCTGCATGCGGCTTACACGGCGGGCGCCAGAAGCGCCGGTGAACGAATCCTGCTGCTGTCGGGCGAATCGGTTCTGGCAAAGTATTACAGGCCGCTGTATGAAGACTATCATATCTTTGCCAGAGTATTATCGGGCGAAGGAGCAGGAGCGGCGGAAAGACTGGAAGATGAGCTGAAGGAATGGCTGAACGGGAATCTTCTGCCGGGAGAGGACGGAGCCGGAACCGGAGTTTTGACGGCTCAGGAGATTGACGCCGTGCAGATTACGGATGTGGATTCTCTTCTGTCCGGAGACGGAGGAAGCTTCCTGGATCAGGCTCTTGCATATCAGCAGTACCGGAGTCTGTCAGACGCGGCAAAACGGCTGCTGCGGCTTACGGAGTCTCTGGAGGGGACGGCTGCTGCGGCGGAGGTTCTGGAGAAGAAGAAAGAAGCGGAGGAAGCTTATGCGGGAACTGTCGTGGCT
>DVNP01000263.1 GCA_018714285.1 Candidatus Caccomorpha excrementavium
ATGGACGAGGACAGCTATATGGAGATGGATACCGTACAGATTAAGGGAGTGGATTCCACCGAGCGGGTTACCAGAGCCGAGCTGGCTGCGGGCGCGACTCTGGTTATCCGGGAGAAGATCATGACGCATGGCAGGCAGTATGCCAAAACAGATTTTGAAGTGAACTTAAACGGGGAGAATTCGGGCGCTCATCTGATTTCCCGCTCTGTCGCGAGAGACCGGTCGCGCCAGCTTTTTGTATCTAAAATAAACGGGAACAACAAGTGCAGCGGCCATTCGGAATGTGACGCGATTCTGATGGACGAAGGAATTGTGAGCGCCGTGCCGGAGATTACGGCCAATCATATTGATTCCAGCCTGATTCATGAGGCTGCGATCGGTAAGATAGCGGGAGAGCAGATTATTAAGCTGATGACGCTGGGACTTACGGAGAAGGAAGCGGAGGAACAGATTATCAGCGGATTCTTAAAATAGAAAACGATCTGCCGGAACGATATGGTTCTTCTGCTTTTTGGTTCCGTTCCCTGTTTCCAGAAATTACAATTTGCAATTTCGAAGATTTCGTGTTACACTAAAGTCGTTCCAAAGATACAGCAGGAACAAAAACCATAGTCTACATAAGATAAATCATTTCGGACAATCTATGTCCGAAAGACCAAAGAGAAATTCTTTATCTTTCAAAGATATTGGAAAGATACAAAAGAAGAGAGCTCAGGATACAAAAGAAAAGGGAAAAAAGCACAAAAGAGGTGGGCTGCCTGCGGCGATTGCCGGGGCAGCCTTCCCTGTGAACCATTATGGATACAAAAAACAGGAATTCCTCAGATGTGGGATCCCGTTATGAGGATTCGGTGTTCCTGTTGTTGAATGAAAAAAGCAGGGCTGGTAATCCTGCTTTTTTTCGTCATTCATCCGAGAATAACAGCCGTAAGCTGTGAATGAATATCGCACAGATACTCGGCTCCCAGCTCGCTAAGCAGCTTTCTTCCGCGAAATCCCCAGGACACGCCGATGCAGGGGATCCCTGCGTTGCGGGAGGTTTCAATATCAACCTCGGAATCCCCGATATAGACGCAGGATTCCCGGACGCCGCCGAGCTCCTTCATGGCTGTTAACACACTGTCCGGAGCGGGCTTCTTTGCTACAAGAGGGGATTCCCCGATTGCGGTATCATACAGTCCGTCAAAGTATTCCGCGCAGAGAGCCTTGACAGCCGCGTCAAACTTATTCGATACGACGCCGATCCGGCAGCCGGATTCCTTCAGCTCCTTCAATACGGCAGGAATTCCTTCATAGGGTCTGGTATGATCCTTCATGTGAAGGCTGTAATGTTCACGAAATAACGTCTCGCAGCGCTGCTTCGCTTCCTCGGGGGTATGTTCCGGAACCGCCCGATCGATTAATTTCCTGACTCCGTTGCCGACGAATCTTCGAACCTCCTCAAGAGAGCGTTCCGGAAAGCCGGATTCACGCAGGGCATAATTCGTGCTGTACCACAAATCCTCAAGAGTATTCAATAATGTTCCGTCCAAATCAAATATTGCCGTACGAAAACGGCAGGTCTGTGAATTCATGAAAGGCGCTCCTTTGACAAATAGATTTCGGTCAAACGTTTTGCCGCGCTTTCATTATATCGAACGTGATCCGGGAATGCAAGAATAAAATATTTTGGATCAATCTAAAACTTTGAAAAAACGCTTTTCTTCTTTCGGAAATTTGTTATAATGAAACATAGATGTAAATTTATAACCAGGAGGTTCGAGAAATGAAAGCAGACATTCAGATTGCTCAGGAAGCGAATATGAAGCATATCAGGGAAGTTGCGAAATGTC
This sequence comes from Candidatus Caccomorpha excrementavium, assembly GCA_018714285.1. Classification (GTDB taxonomy): domain Bacteria; phylum Bacillota; class Clostridia; order Lachnospirales; family Lachnospiraceae; genus Caccomorpha; species Caccomorpha excrementavium. The sequence goes on from DVNP01000263.1 coordinate 1,833, forward strand.
TTGACATCAGGGAAGAGGAGCTGGATTACTACGGAAAATATAAGGCGAAGCTGACGGAGGAGCTGTATGAAAGAGTGAAGGAGAATCCGGACGGAAAGCTTGTTCTGGTCACGGCGATTAATCCGACTCCGGCAGGAGAGGGCAAGACGACTACGACAGTCGGCCTCGGACAGGCGTTCGGGAAGATGGGGATCCGGTCTGTGATTGCTTTAAGAGAGCCGTCTCTAGGACCCTGCTTCGGCTTAAAGGGCGGAGCGGCCGGCGGCGGTTATGCCCAGGTTGTCCCGATGGAGGATCTGAACCTTCATTTCACGGGAGATTTTCATGCTATTACATCGGCGAATAATCTTCTTGCGGCAATGCTTGACAATCATATACAGCAGGGAAACGCGCTTGGAATTGATCCGAAGCAGATTGTGTGGAAGCGCTGCGTGGATATGAACGACAGGGTGCTCCGCAATATTGTGGTAGGTCTTGGAAGAAAAGCGGACGGCGTGACGAGAGAGGATCATTTTATTATTACGGTCGCATCCGAAATTATGGCGATTCTGTGCCTGGCTTCCGACATGAAGGATCTGAAGGAGCGTCTCGGAAGAATCATCGTAGCTTATACGCAGGACGGAAGCCCGGTTACGGCGAAGGATCTGAACGCGGTCGGCGCTATGGCGGCGCTGCTGAAGGACGCGATTCATCCGAACCTGGTACAGACGCTTGAGAATACGCCGGCTATCGTGCACGGCGGGCCGTTCGCCAATATTGCTCATGGCTGCAACAGTGTGCGGGCTACAAAAACGGCGCTTAAGCTGGCAGACGTCGTGGTAACGGAGGCAGGCTTCGGCGCGGATCTGGGTGCCGAGAAGTTCTTCGATATTAAATGCCGGATAGCGGGGCTGAAGCCGGATGCGGTCGTGCTGGTTGCGACCGTGCGGGCGCTGAAGTACAACGGAGGCGTTCCGAAGGAGGAGCTTGGCAGAGAGAATCTGGAAGCGCTGAAGGCCGGTATTGTGAATCTGGAGAAGCACATCGAGAATATTCAGAAGTTTAAGGTTCCGGTCGTCGTAACCCTGAACCGGTTCGTAAGCGATACGGACGCGGAGCTTTCTTATGTGGAGGAATTCTGTGAGGCAAGAGGCTGTGAGTTCGCGCTCTCCGAGGTATGGGAAAAAGGCGGGGAAGGCGGAATAGAGCTTGCAGGGAAGGTGCTTGATACCCTGAATCACAAAGAAAGTCATTTTGAACCGCTGTATCGGAATGAGCTTCCTCTGACAGAGAAGATAGAGAAGGTGGCAAAGGAGATATACGGGGCATCGCAGGTGGCGTATGAACCCGCCGCGGCAGCCGCGATTAAGAAGCTGTCCGGACTTGGCTTCTCCGATTTGCCTGTCTGTATGGCAAAGACCCAGTACTCCTTATCGGATGATCCGGCAAAGCTCGGACGGCCGAAGGATTTTACCTTACATATCCGTGAGGTCTATGTCAGTGCGGGGGCCGGGTTTGTTGTGGCAATTACGGGATCGATTATGACCATGCCCGGACTTCCGAAGGTTCCGGCAGCGGAGAGAATCGATGTAGACGATAACGGCGTGATCACGGGACTGTTCTAGAGCGCGAAGGATGCCGGTGAAAGGAGGGATGGAATGAAGATATTGGCTGTCATAGATATGCAGAAGGATTTTATTGACGGAAGCCTCGGAACCGGAGAGGCGGTGTCGATATTGCCGAAGGTGGCAGAGAAGATAGCGCGGTTTGACGGAATGGTAGTTTATACGAGGGATACTCATGATGAGAATTATCCGGATACATTAGAAGGCAGGAAGCTTCCGGTCCGGCACTGTATCCGGAATACGGACGGATGGCGCCTGGCTCCGGAGATAGAAGAACTCAGGAAGGCGGGAAACAGTCCGGTATTCGACAAGGAAACCTTTGGTTCCATGGAGCTTGCGAAGTTCCTTCGAACGTACGCCGCGGAGCATGCTTTGCAGGAAGAACTGACGGAGGTTGAATTCGTGGGGCTGTGCACGGACATCTGTGTGATAACGAATGCGCTTCTTGTAAGGACCGTACTGCCGCAGACAGAGATCAGCGTGGATGCATCCTGCTGCGCGGGAGTTACGCCGGAGAGTCATAGAAATGCGCTTGAGGCGATGAAAATGTGCCAGATTACCATCAAAGAATAGAAAATAGCTTGGAATGGAGAGAAAAAATGATAAAATTATATGAAAACGGCGTCTTTATAAGGAATTGACATGAGATTATTGAAGATAACGGATCGGCGCCTGCCGGAGAGGGAATTACCGTAACGAAGGAGGAGGCCGCAAAGAATACGATGGCATACGGGATTCTGTCCGCTCATAATACCTCCGGCAATATGGAGCAGCTTAAGATCCGGTTCGATAAGCTCACCTCTCATGACATAACCTTCGTCGGAATCATTCAGACGGCAAGGGCGTCGGGACTGGAG
>DVNP01000264.1 GCA_018714285.1 Candidatus Caccomorpha excrementavium
GGGACAGAACCTCGATCTGTCCCAGCCTGGTACCGGATAAAAGCTCCATGCAATCCCTCCGTTTCAAGGTTCTCTTTTCTTTTCAGATTAACATAGCAGGCCGGTTTTCGCAAGTGCAGGAATCGGCCTGCGGCAATTTTTGCTGTACATTCTGCCGCGGATGCATTAAAATAGTGATAAGAGAATCGAAAAGAGAAACGGAGGTGTCTTATGACGGTTGTATTGATCTATTATGGAATCGCATGGATTGCGCTGATCGCTACATGTTATGTCAAAGGAGCCAGACGATATGAGGTACCGGCCAAGGCGGCCGCCAGTCTGGGATTTGTTCTGACGGCTGTGGCCGCAGCCGTACGATCCGATCATATGTCTTTTTTCTTTCGGATGCTGCCGGCATTTGCCTGCTGTTTTCTGGGGGATGTACTGCTGTCCGTACATTCCGGCATGGAGGAGAAGGCCGGACAGGAGAAGAAGGGGCAGGATAACCGGGTCTTTCTGGGAGGAGTCATTGCATTTCTGACTGGACATATCTTCTTTCTTACCGCGTTTCTTACAATGGAGGGGCCGGTCTGGAGCGATCTGATTTTCCCGTGTGTGATTGCCGCGCTGACGATTGCCCTGACGCGCCTGAAGGGGATGAATATGAATGGAATGAGACCCCATGTTACAGTGTATGCCTTCTTCGTGGCGCTGCTGCTGTCCAAAGCATTTGGAATGTACTTAAGATCCGGCGCGGATACAAGAACGGCATATCTGCTGGCAGGCTCCTTCCTGTTCTTCGCATCGGATTTTTTGCTGTTGTTTCTGGTATTCTATTATAAGAAGCCCGCATGGGGGGACGCGGCGAATCTTGTGCTGTATTACGGAGGACTGTGCCTGCTGGCGCTGGGAGTCGGACAGTAAAAAAATGTAAGTTCTGTTAAGATACCGTAAGCGCCGTGCCGTTACAGGAGCGGGAAGCCGCGGAGCGTTAATCCGTGTCTCCCCGCGTTTTTCTGTATTCTGTCGGAGACATGCCGGTCCATTTCCGGAAGCTCTTGCTGAAGGTAAACGGATCCGAAAACCCAAGCTGCAGCGCAATATCGCGGATCGGCAAATCTTCGGTAAGAAGCTTATGACAGGCCGTTTCGATCCGAATCTTCCGGATATAATCCGTTGTTCGGATTCCGAGTACGGTTCGGAACAGATTCAGCAGCGTATGTTCGCATATGCCGAGATAATGCGCGGTTGACTGAACGGTGACGGAAGCAATGCTTCGGCGGATATAGTGATCAGCCTTGCGGAACAGTTCGGCTTCCCGGCGCATGACGGCGGCAGCTCCTTCCTGGCGCGACAGAATGCAGAGGAGAGAAGCAAGAAGGCTGGAAGCGGTCTTTGAATCCTTCAGCTTCAGGCTGGCAAGAGCCTCCGAACAGATAGTCCTGTGGAATTCCTCCAGAGGGATATGAAGCACGTGCTCCATAGGGAGTTCAAGAAAGTCAGGCTGAATACAGCGAAATTCAAACCACCAGAAATTCCATCCGGTATCCGCGCACCTGTAGTCAAAGCGGACCTTTGACGCATCGAATATAAGAATATCTCCCGCATCGGTCCGGATATCTTCGCTGCCGGGGCGAAGGATTCCGCTTCCCTGAAGCGTTGCGGCAAGCACACAGCTGTCCGGAATCGGCGGATGAGAGATGCGGTATCCCTTATCTGCCACGACATAATAGATTGCGTCCGCTGTAACGGGAGTAAAGGAATAACGCTCTGCGGCGGCGCAGAAATCCAGATATTGCATAATAGCTCCTTTCCGAAAATGACATATTTCATTCCGATTTGCCCATTCCCATGGAGAGGGATTCTTATTATGATTATAGCAAAACAAAGCGGCCTCTTACAAGAGGAAAGGCTTAGATGAAAGGCAGGTTATTATGATGAATCAGATACAATACGGCGCGCCGGCGGCCTTGCCTCTTCCGCTTCCGGAGAGTGTGGAAGGAGTCAGGCAGGCTGTAATTGATTTGAATGAAAGGACAGGTGACGGCACCTGGGAGTTCTTCTTTGGACATGGAATGGGAAGCGATGTGATTCCAGGAGTCCCGTCTCCCCATTCAGAGAACCAGGATGTGGATCTGGAGATCTGGCAGGCGGACGGCTGGAGAGCGGTTCGTGTTCCCTGTGAGCTGGCCATGCAGGGATTTGATATAGAAAATAACACGGAATATTATTACAGACGGTATATCGAGATCCCTAAGGATTATGAGGGAAAACGGGTCATGCTGCGGTTCGAGGGAGTATACAGCAGCGCGCGCTGCTGGATCGGAGGGCATTTCATCAGAAGCCATACCGGAGGCTTTACATCCTGGGACTGCGATATTACAGATTATGTCAGAGCCGGACAGAGGGCGCTGCTGGTCGTGGGAGCCGCGGATTTGGAGGGGGATGCGAAGGGGAATTATAACCCGGACGGCGTACGGCAGGGAGACCCCTCCTGGGGCAGCCGTTATGCCCATCATAATATCGGGGGGATCCTGCGGGACGTCATGCTGTATGCGCTCCCCCGGCACTATCTTGCAAGCCTTCATATCAATACCTGTTTTGACCGGGACTTTCTGGACGCGAGGTTGGAGATTGAGGCAAGGGCAGAGCGCGGGGGAACGGCAGATTCTCCGGATGAGACGCTGATTCTTGAGCTGAAGCTGACGGACGCGCAGGGAAATTGCGCGGCAAAAAAGCGCGCCGGCCTGCAGACAGGACAGCCCGGCAGAATCACGGTTCCGGTCAGCAGACCAAGACACTGGGATGCGGAACATCCCTATCTGTACACCTTAACCGCGGTTCTTATGTGCGGAGAAGAGATTCTGGAGACAGTTGCAAGCAGAGTGGGCTTCCGTGAAATCCACTACGGAGGAAGAGATCAGACGGACTCCAATAAAATCTATGTAAACGGGAAGGAGATCAAGCTGCGCGGGACCTGCCGTCATGATGTATCTGCGGCAGGGGGCCGCTCAACGACGCGCGAGGAGGACTGGGAGGAGATCAGAGCTTACAGGGAGGCGAATATTAACCATATCCGAACCTCGCATTATCCACCGTCCAGACATCTTCTGGATGCCTGCGATGAGCTGGGCATGTATGTCGAGGAGGAGAATTCTGTGTGCTTTCAGGGAGCGAACGGCTGTGAGATTCACGCGGAACCGGATGCCTTTCTGAAGCCGTTCATGGAGATGACCGAGCGGGATCGGAACAGGCCCTGCGTGATTATCTGGTCTCTGGGAAATGAATCCGGATTCGAGGAGACGCCGGCCTTCCGGATGGAGTATGATTATATTAAGCAGACGGATCGTACCCGTCCTGTTATATTCAGCTACCCGTATACCGTTGAAACCTTCCCGCTTCCCTATGATATTTACAGCCGCCATTATGAAGACTGCGACGGAGTTCTGGGCGGGACGGATATGCCGGTTCTGCATGATGAATTCGCGCATATTGCCTGTTACAATCTGGAGGAGCTGAAGCGGGATCCGGGAGTCAGGAACTTCTGGGGCCGGTGTCTGAAGGAGGCATGGGAGAAAATCTTTTTGACGGACGGCGCGCTTGGATGTGATCTGTGGGGAGGAATTGACGATGTCTTCCCGCTTCCGGACGGTGTATCAAAGCGCTGGCAGTCCCATTCTGACGGAGCTGCCTGCGGATACGGCCAGTGGGGCAGCGTGCTTGACAATTACAGGAGAGAAAAGCCGGAGGCATATCTGACGAAAAAGGCGTATTCCCCGGTCCGTCTCAAGGAAGAGGCCGTCCGGATCTGCGGCGGGATGATGTACCTTCCGGTGGAGAACTGGTTTGATCATACAAATTTTGAAGAGCTGAGGCTTGCGTATGCCATTGATCATGGACCGGAGACAAGCGTGTCCCTTCCGGACATTAGGCCGCATCAGAAGGGGATGATTTGTCTTAAGGATCAGTGGAAGGGAGAAGGGGTAAATCTGGCATTTTGGTACGGGGAACGGCTGGTGGATGAGTTCCGGATTCCCATTGTCCCTGTTCCGGGAGAGCAATCTGGAGGAAGCTGTTTTGTGCAGAAGGAAGCGCAGCCGGTGATTTATGAGAACGAAGAAGAGATTCTGGTTGAGGGAAGGGAATTTCGGATCAGCTTTTCAAAACGTGAGGCCCGGCTGAAGGAGGCTGCGGCCGGCGGGCAGGCTGTTTTTCTGGGCGGGCCGTATCTGCATCTGAGCGGATACGAGCTCCCGGCCTGGGAGCGCACGCGGCCGCCGTATGCCGCCATGGAAGACGGGAAGGCCGTTGTAGGGCTGTACGGCCGCTACGGGGATGACGCGGAGATCCTGTTTCTATTTCGGATCTGCGGCGGCGGGAGTATGTCGGTTGAATATCAGCTGCTGAGACATTCCCTGTATGAGAAGAAGCTGGAAGAGTTGGGGATTGCTTTCGATATTCCGGCAGATGTGTGCCGGGTTGACTGGAACAGAAAGGGATTATATTCCGTATATCCGAAGAATCACATCGGCAGGGAAACAGGCAGCGCGCGGCGCCGTCATGAGGAATCCGCGGCGGCAGGATATGGAGCGGTTCCGAAATGGGACTGGAAGGACGATATGTATGACAGTTTTCTTTATGCGCCGGGGGATCCCGCGGACGGAAGGGCAACCCGCGATTTTCTGGCAATGAAGGAGAATATTCTGGATTATACGGTATCCTTTGACTCGCGCGGGGAAGCGATCCGCGTCGAGTCGTCAGGAGAAGCGGCCGTAAGGGTCGTTCCCGGCGGATCGGCGGCAAGGCTGATTGTAAATACGCAATGGAGCTTTCCGGATCTTGGTTGGGGAAATATAACGGGATGTCCGGTCCGGCCGGGAATTTATGGGGGGCGGGGATGTATCAGAATGAAAATAAAATAAAGCATACGGGAACAGGCCGTCGGATATTCTTCCAACGGCCTGTTCCTGTATACAGTAAAACGAAATGAAGGCGGAGGCATCGTTCTGTTTATAAGGTGGCTTATACGAATCAGATGCTGTTTCTGCTTTCCGCCGTTCGCTTGATTACCTTCAGTCTGGTGAATTCTTCTCTGTCCTTTTCCTCAAGAGCGGCGGCGATCGTCTTCGACAGCTCCTCATAGACAGGGATTGTAATGTTCTTCAACGCGTTGGCACGCTTCTGAGTTTTCTTGATGCTGTTCGCCAGACGATAGGCTGAGTTCTCTACCATGGAAAGCCGTACGGTCAGTTCTTTTACTTTTGTGAACTGGGCTCTGGCGGCATCCAGGGATGCAAAGGTGCCCGCGAAGCCGTAAGCCGGCTCGATTGGACGATCCTCATGCCGGACAAGGGGGATTTCGGTTCCCATGATGCTCCGTACCTTAATCTCTACGGTATCATCAACGGGTACCGACATGGCGAGGGCCTGGACGTTGCTGATGCCAACCTCTATATTTGCCTTCTGCAGCAGGGCATAGGCTCTGGTATAGGTTTCGTCGATCTGAGACTGAATCTCGGATGCTTCTTCAATCAGATTCATCAGCTCCCGAATCAGAATATTCCGCTTTTTGTCCATCAGCTCGTAGCCCTGCTTTGCCAGAGCAAGGGAATTCCTGGCGATAATCAGGTTCCCCTTCGTGGGAAAGGTATTCGGATTCATAGGCCATTTTCCTCCTTATGCGTGCGCGCTGCCATCTGCCGTACTCTCATCGGAGGCGGCAGGATAATATTGATCCAGAATCTTAGTATCGATGCGGTCGAGCTCCTCTCTGGGAAGGATCTTAAGCAGCTCCCAGCCGATATCAAGGGTCTGGTCAATGCTTCGATTCTCGTCCTCGCCCTGGCCGACGAAGCGTGTTTCAAAGGCTTTTCCGAATTCGAGATACTTCTTGTCAATCGGCGAGAGCTCATCTTCGCCGATTACGGAGGCAAGCGCCCGCGCGTCCCCTACCTTGGCATAGCTTGAGAAGAGCTGATTGGCGACATCCTGATGATCCGCTCTTGTATACCCCTCGCCGATGCCGTCCTTCATCAGTCTGGAGAGGGAGGGCAGAACATTGATGGGAGGGTAGATAGATTGTCCGTTCAGCTCCCGATCCAGTACAATCTGTCCCTCTGTGATATATCCGGTCAGGTCCGGAATAGGATGCGTAATATCGTCGTTCGGCATGGTCAGAATCGGAAGCTGCGTAACCGATCCGTTGACGCCCTGTACAATTCCGGCCCGTTCATAGATCGTTGCAAGCTCGGAATACAGATAACCGGGGAAGCCTTTTCTGGACGGAATCTCGCCCTTTGACGAGGAGACCTCGCGCATGGCCTCGGCGTAGGAGGTCATATCCGTGAGAATGACAAGAATATGCATTACCAGCTCAAAGGCCAGATACTCCGCGGCAGTCAGGGCAACCTTCGGCGTGATCAGACGTTCCACAACCGGGTCATTCGCCAGATTGAGATACATCACAACATGAGAGGATACGCCGCTCTCCGCGAAGGTACGGCGGAAGAATTCCGAGACATCATATTTGACGCCCATGGCGGCGAATACAATCGCGAACTTCTCATCCGTGTCTCCGCCAAGAGAAGCCTGCTGCACGATCTGGGCGGCCAGACGATCGTGGGGAAGGCCGTTGCCGGAGAAGATCGGAAGCTTCTGGCCCCGGATCAGCGTAGTAAGGCCGTCGATTGCCGAGATTCCGGTGCGGATATAATTTCTCGGATATTCTCTTGTAACAGGATTGAGCGGCTGTCCGTTCACATCCCGTCTCAGATTGGATATAATATCCCCCAGACCGTCGATCGGCTGTCCGATTCCGTTAAACGTCCTGCCGAGAATGTCCGGGGAGAGCGTAACCTCCATCGGCCGTCCGGTCAGCCTGGTGTGAGTGTTGTTTAAGGACATGCCGTCCGTACCTTCAAATACCTGGATAACTGCTTTATCCTCATAGATTTCAATGATACGTCCAAGCTTTCGTTCCGACCGGTTCACGACAATCTCAACGATTTCGTCGTAAGCGGCGTCCCGGACGCCCTCAAGGACAATCAGAGGGCCGTTGATCCGGCTTAATCCCATATATTCAATTGACATAACGGCACCTCCTTATGCGTTCTTTTCGATTACACGATCATAGAAGGAATCGATCTCCTTCTTATATTCATCGAAAAGTTCGGGTTTATTGTTCGGTATATCATACTTAATGGCAATAATATGCTCGAATATCTTCTCCTCCTTCAATACCGAGACCGGCATACCCATTGCCACAAGAGTTTTGGACTTCTTATACAGATACAGAATCGTCTGCATCATCTTCATCTGCTTGTCCATCGGCACGCAGGTATCGTCCGGATGAAACGCATTCTGCTGGAGGAAGCCCAGACGGATAACTCTGGCGATCTCAAGAACCAGCTTCTGATCATCGGGGAGCACATCGCTTCCGATCAGCTTGACGATTTCCATCAGACTGCTTTCCTGGTTCAGGAGAGCAAGGAGCTGATTTCTGTAATCGATAAAATTCTTGTCTACATGTTCCGCATACCAGGGAGCCAGATCACTCAGATATTCACTGTAGCTGGTAAGCCAGTTAATGGCAGGGAAATGTCTCGCGTAGGCCAGGGATTTATCAAGCCCCCAGAAGCAACGGACAAAACGCTTGGTATTCTGAGTAACCGGCTCGGAGAAGTCGCCGCCCTGCGGAGAGACTGCTCCGATAATGGAGACGGAGCCTTCCGTCTGATTCAGATTCTGTACCATGCCGGCCCGCTCATAGAATGCCGACAGCCTGGAAGCAAGATACGCGGGGAATCCTTCTTCGGCGGGCATCTCCTCCAGACGGCCGGAGAGCTCGCGCAAAGCCTCGGCCCAGCGGGAGGTCGAATCAGCCATGATGGCCACATGATACCCCATATCGCGGTAATATTCAGCCAGCGTAATTCCGGTATAGATGCTGGCTTCCCGCGCGGCAACCGGCATGTTCGAGGTATTGGCGATCAGAGTGGTGCGCGCCATCAGAGGGTGGCCCGACTTCGGATCGGTCAGCTTCGAGAAATCCTCGAGTACCTGAGTCATTTCATTGCCCCGCTCGCCGCAGCCGATATAAACAATGATATCCGCATCAGACCATTTGGCAATCTGATGCTGCGTCATGGTCTTGCCGGTTCCGAAGCCGCCGGGAACCGCCGCGGTGCCGCCCTTGGCAATCGGGAACAGAGTGTCAAGGATTCTCTGTCCGGTTATCAGGGGCTTGGAAGCAGGGAAGCGCTTCGCATAGGGCCTTGGCACCCGAATCGGCCATTTCTGCGCCATGGTAAGCGCAACCTCGGATCCGTCCTTTTTGCGCAGAACGGCAAGGGTATCGTCAATCGTATAGGAACCGTCAGAAACCACGTCGATGAGCGTACCGGACAGGTTCGGGGGAACCATGACCCTGTGTACGATTGCGGGGGTCTCCGGAACACAGGCCAGTACGGTGCCGGGATAGACGTAATCTCCCTTCTTCACCATGATGTGTGTCTCCCATAATCTGGAACGATTGAGGGAATCAACGCTTACGCCCCGGCTGATATAGGCGCCGCCTGTTTTCGCGATTTCACTTAAGGGACGTTCGATTCCGTCAAAAATATTATCTAGAATTCCGGGCGCAAGCGTTACGGAAATCGGTCCGCCCGTTCCGGTCACGGTATCTCCGGGGCGGATTCCGCTTGTTTCCTCATAGACCTGGATTGTGGTCATGCCGGAAGACAGAGCGATTACCTCGCCAACCAAATTCTGGCTGCCGACATGGACCATCTCGGCCATGGAGAAGCCCGGATTGCCCTTCACCGTAATGACAGGCCCGTTAATTCCGTATATCAATCCTGTTTTAAGCATGAGGTCTCCTCCTTCCCGAACCGGAATGTAAATTCTCTTCTTGCCTTTTCAAGCTTCGCCTGAAATGAATTGTCGATCAGGATCTTGCGTCCCGGAATGACCGCCCGGATTCCGCCGTTGAAGGAGTACTCGCTCACGGTAAGAGAAGCGCCGGTTGCAGCCTCAAGCTCCTGCTTCTTCGGCTCGTCGGCCGGATCAATATAGATAATGATACTGTCGCTTTTGGCGAATTCGAGAGAAGATTTAATCTGATCTTCCAGAAGCTGCTGATATTCCCGGGAATTCATATAAACGGTAAGCCGATCCAGAACTTCAGAGAACAGAGAATCCTTCAGGCGCTCCTGTTCCTCGCCAAGCTCGCGCTTAATATCAAGCTCCGCTCTGGAAAGCTCTTTATTGGCATTCTTCTTCAGCTTGTCGGTTGCGATCTGGATCTGCAGCTGGGCTCTCCGCATGATATCGGTCTTGTGTTCCTCAAACATGGCTTCGAGAGCCGTCCTGTGTTCGGCAAGCATGGCCTCGGCCTGCTTTGCCGCTTCCGCCGTGGCCGATTCGTAGAAGGACTGTAATTTTTCATCTGTTGTCATGCAAACCGCTCCTTTCCTGCTGCGCAAAAAGCTCTTTTGGCCTTCCTGCGCAGTAAAAAGCCCTCCGGATTGAACTAAAGCTTCAATCCGATGGCTTCATTCACATAAGAGGTGATAAAATCCGCCTTGCGGCCGGTGCCGTGGCGATCCGGAATCTCTACAATGAGCGGTAGCTTCCGGTTCAGCTTCACATTATCGATAATGTCGGGAAACTCCCTTCCGAACTTTTCGGTCAGCAGCACAATCCCGATCTCTTTGTCGGCCAGGACTTTATCCAGCTCTTCCTTGAGATGTTCTCTTGAGTGAATAACGACACCTTCGATGCCTGCAAGCCGCAGACCCGTATAGGTGTCGATATTATCACTGATAAGAAAGGTCTTCATTACAGCTGGCCCAGGATCATGAAGGAGATGATCAGACCGTACAGACACACACCTTCGGCAAGGCCGACGAAGATAAGAGATTTACCAAGGATGGAGGAATCTTCACTGATTGCTCCGAGCGCCGCGCTTGCCGCCGCGGATACGGCGATGCCGCCGCCGATACAGGACAGACCGGTTACAAGCGCCGCCGCAATATAGCCGAGTCCGGTAGAAAGGCCGCCTGCGGTCGCTGCCGCGTCTGCCGGCGCTGCCTGAGCGGTGCCGCCGAACAGCAGAATATTAGCAAGCAGAAGAGTTCCGAAGAAGAAGAAACAGTTAATGGCGAGGGAGGTCTTAAAACGGCCGCGGTTCCTCTCGCCGATTAAAAATGCGCCGAACGGAATGAAGAAGCTCAGAAGAAGAGCTGCTACCAAAGTAATTTTAACAAGAGTTGACATAACGAAAGCCTCCTTAATTTATCCTGATTTTATTTCCCTGCGGCATTCTTTTGTCCGCCGGACACTAATTCACGCCCGCTAATCCGCAGAGCGTCGCTGCCACTACTGTGGATATCCCTTTTCCTGTAGGGTGTAAACTCACGTCCGCCGCCGTGATAGAAGCGGCTGAACAGCTCATAATATTCCAGTCTTAATACCTGAATGCCTACAATCAATCCTTCCATACCGCAGACAAACAGGTTGCCGAATACAACAACCACAAGATTCAGTGAACCGCCTTCCTCCGCTCCCGCAAGCATCATCACAACCTGCATCATGGCCGCGTGACTGACGGCAAACGCTCCCACACGCACAAAGGAAAGTGTGTTGGAAAAATAACTCAGCAGAACCTCGATTAATTCAAACACGGCCTGAACAACGAACATAACCTTCTTCTTCGGCATCAGCTCCGGCTTTTTCTCGATCAGAGCAGTCAGAGGTTCCTTGCAGGCGATGATGAGGAGAGGAACAACAAACATAATAACCAGTACGGCTGCGGCTGGAACCGGGTTCCCTGTCATAAACAGGACAATGGTGCCGACCAGGGCGCCGTAGAATACAAATCCCGCAACTCCGTTCGTATCAAACCAGGCCTCGCCTCTCTGACGGGCGCGCAGCATATTAATAATATTGAGTACCATGGTCAGCAGGATGACTCCCATGCCGATTTCTACGGTTACGACGAATACGGTATTCAGATTCCCGATAAACGGAAGCTGCGTCATGGCATCCACCGGTCTCAGCCAAAGCGGTTCCAGCACATCCTCGAAGCCGAAGACGCTTCCGAACAGAAAGCCGAACAGGGTGGAAAACGCGCCGCAGCAGGCAATAATGCCGGCCAGGTTGAGCTTCTTATAATGATACAGCAGGAACCCGCCGATTAACAGCAGAAGTCCCTGTCCGACATCACCGAACATGAAGCCGAAGAAAAAGGAATACGTAATGGCAACCAGAAGAGTCGGATCGAACTCTCCGTAAGAGGGCAGCCCGTACATCCTTGTATACATCTCAAACGGACGGATCAGCTTCGGATTCTTCAGCTTTGTAGGCGGTTTGGAGGTTACTCTGTCATGTGTGTCGTCCACAATACAGTTTACCTGAGGATCCTTCTTTACCTCACGCCGAAAAGCTTCCGCGTCTGATTCTGTCATCCAGCCGCATAAAATATAGAAGGGGCGGCTTTCTTCTCCGGTACAGGCGGCGTAACGCCTGACGTCAAAATTCGTACTGAAGGAGAGAAGCCTCTCTCTTGCGGATACCAGATCGCGGCGGCTGCTCTCCAGATAATCGGAAATCTCCTGCTTTTGGCCGTCCAGCTTTTCCTGAGCCGAATCAATCCGGGCCTTAAGCTCTGCGGCAGCCTGTTCGGGAGTTCCTTCATAGGAATCCGGTATCTCGATATGTTCAAAGTGCATTGACAAATATACGGCATCCACGCCGTCACATTTGGCCGCAGGCACAAAGTAGACTCCCCATATATAGTTCTCGTCTCTCCGGCACTCACAGAAAACCGTATCCAGAGAGGACATGATATAGCGCTCCATTTTCTGCATATATTCCTTCGGAATCCGTCCGAAACGGAAACGGATATGCTGGAAATGCAGGATGGAAGAAATATTATGATTCAGTCCCTGGAACGGAAGAATCATCTCATAGGATGCCTTAAGCTCCTTAAGGGTCTGCTGATGCCTGTCCGCCTCCTGATTCATGCCGCAGATTGCCTTGTCAGCCCTGTCAATGATCTGCGCGGCTTCCTCCGCGGTAAGCGGGACGAAAGCCGGCTCGGATTTCGCATCCGGCAGAAGGGCAATCAGTCTGTCCGCGCGGTTCAGCGTATCCTTATAGGGATTGGAATCGCTGTACGGCGTCAGTTCCCGGACGGCCTTCAGCTCGGTCATTGCGTTCTCGAGCTGTATTTCATATTTAGATAAGTATAATTCCGCAACCCGATCAATGTCCCCTTTCGGTCCGGATATACTTAAGAACTTCATTTTTTCAATCACAGCTTTTCACCTACTTATGATTGTCCCAATACAATCGACTGAATATCCTTCGGCTTAAGTCCGTAACGGATACTCTCAATGGCGGTAATGATTTTGTGGAGCTCCATCTCCTTGTAGTAAAAATACGCATTGATAACCGCAACAGAATAAGGATTTTTCTGCGCTCCTCTGGCATGAATCCGTCCGAGTGTCTGATGGTACATTGCCTCGAGATCCTTTGTATCCCTCCTGGCGTCTTCTGGCAGAAAACGGGAGTAGAAGGTGCGGCGTACCTGTGAATAGAACTCCGTTAAATCGGCGCTTTCAACCAGCGCCGCAAGCTGGGAATCCTTCAGCTTGTATCGAATCGGTATCAGCAGCGCGTAGATCGTTTCCGGCTTCATATGATAGAACTCCTTGGCGCGGCAGATCCACAGAAGATTCATCAGATCCATTTTGGTTCCGAGAGAGTTCATCAATATCTGCTGTTCTGCCTTATCCAGACATTTGATTCCCGACTTCCAGATCAGGCGAAAATACGACAGATCCAGCTGCATTTCATAATCAAACAATGTAACGCCCGGCCGGGAAGCAATACGGGAAAGAAGGGGCCCATAGCGGGTTCCGGTCAAATTCTCCAGGAATTCATTCAGCGTCGAGCAGCTGCTTAACGCGACAATGTCAATATCGGAATGCGCCTCAAAAAATCTCTCAAACGCCGCATAATTGGTTGTGATGGGCTTTCCTGCAAACAGAGACCGAATACAGGTTTTGAGCACAATAATTTCGTAGTGAATAAAATACAGATCAAGAAATCTGCGTTGTTTCACATTGGCGAAGCGGTACAGCTTTGAAAAATCATAATACTTCGAAAGCGAAAGAAGCTGTTCGATATCGCCGCGATGGAGGCTGGATTCGTCGCATTGAGCGAATAATTCCCGGTAACCGTCCCTGGTCTTAAGAAATGCGACTGCTTTCGGAACACTTTCACAGGAAATCAGAGTATGAAAGTCTTCTTTTGTAAGAAACCGGCTCTGCATTGCTCTTATTTTAGTGGCAATTCCGCTGTATGCTAAGATGCTTCCCATCCTGTCACCCCTTTATCATACCGGTGAGGATCTGCTCCGCATATGCAGTGTGATTCTTGCGGTAAGTTTCTCTCAGCGCTTTCTGGACTGCCAGGGTACTGGACTTGAGCCGTGCCAGTTCCTGCCCGGTCTTTTCCTCCAGAGCCTGTTTCAGGGAAGCAAGCTTCTTCTCGGTCTCGGCCTCTGTCTGAATATCGAATTCCTTCATCCGCTGTTCCATCAGGCCGGCGAATTCCTTCTTTTTCTGATTGGCGTCTTCTATGATTGCCGCAGAGGCCGCCTCAATTTCTGAAATGCGGTCAATGATTTCATTCATCTCTGTCCTGCCTCCTTTACAAGTTATTTCAATGATGGATGATTCTGTTCTGGTGTTAATTGTACTGCCAGATTGAAACTCAAGGA
>DVNP01000265.1 GCA_018714285.1 Candidatus Caccomorpha excrementavium
GCGGAAATATGAAGCAGTCCGGCAATTTCCTGATCGGTTTTCCCCTGCTTTCTTAATTCTTTTATTTGATTATAATGTGTGCTGGAATATACGTCCTGCGTCACAAGTATCTTAATTACTTTTTGAATCGTAATGTTATATGTCTGTGAAATCTGATTTACCGACATGCCGTCCAGATAATTCTCTGTCATACTTTCAATAAGAGTATCATTATGATTCGTGTTATCCGTATTCGATACAGCTTCCTGTACTTCAGATTCATTCTGTACTTCAAATTCATTTATTCCGGATTCATCCGGCTCTTTCCGGATCCTGTCTGATGTGGTCCTGTTAGATTCAACTGGTTTAGATTCAATTCTGCTGCGCTTTGCGCCGTATTCTGCGCCGTACTGTGTACTGTACGGCGGATGGCTCTTGGAATCGTTATGACTGCCGTATTGCTGCTGAACATGGAATTCATAATATAAATCCTGCATGGCGCCGACATCGTCAAGCCTGCGTTTCGGATCGGAGACGATTCCGATTAGCTCATCCAGTTCGCCGAAGCATCGGTTATCTAATAATTCAAGCTGTTCGGTCAGGCGGATTAATTCCTGATTATTTGACTGAACAGCCAAGGAACGTATCTTTTCTATCAGAGGGAAATGCTTCATTCTCCAGCCGTTTTTCCAATAATATAATTCTTTCTTCTGCACTCGGTACGAGGAAATCCTCCTGAGCTTTTCGCCGATCGGACTATAATTTTGATTTTTCATTCTGCCTCCAAACTTAGAAGAACAGCACAAGTTGGTTCAATATTCAGGGTGCTGTTTGTGTTCTTTCATTATCATATTTCTATATTGAGTATATCATGCCTCAGAGCCGGTTGTCAAGAAATCACCGGCATCAGAAAAGAAGTTGTTATTTCGGTATAAATTAATACAACTAAATAGATGGGGATGTAAAAATGAGATAACAATTATTAAAGGACTTGACAGAATTAAGAAAATATCATAAGTTAAAAGGAAGGCGGAATTATGATTGACAGGAAGTATCGTTCCGGGGATCCTCTGGCGTACAAAAAAGGATACGGAGCGATTGAGTTTATCAGTGAATTGGGAGCGAGGGATTATGTGGTATGCTGTGCAGGTAATGAATGGAAGGGAAGAGAAGGTAGTTCTTCAATGTAATAAACTGATTGAAAAAGAGATTCTTCAGGAATGCTTCCTTCCCAAAACCGAAAAGATGAAGAAGTATAAGGGACAGTGGCATAAGGAGCAGGCGCTCCTGTTTCCGGGATATGTGTTCATGGTAAGCGATATGCCGGAAGAGCTTCGCCTCGCGCTTCGCCGGATTCCGGAGCTGACAAAGCTGCTGGGCGACGCGGCTTATCCGTCTGCACTTTATCACGAAGAAGTGGAATTTCTACTCCGTTTCGGTGAACGGGAGCACATAGTGGCCATGTCCCAGGGGTATATGGAGGGGGATGAGGTTGTTGTGGTATCCGGGCCGATGCGGGGGTATGAGGGGCAGATTAAACGGATCAACCGGCATAAGAGGATGGCAGTTCTGAATGTTCATTTTTTTGGAAGGGATATGGATGTGAAGGTTGGATTGGAAATCATTGACAGGAGGCCGGAGAAAGGCGGGGAAGAGGAATCGGATGCGCCTTTGAAGGAGGAAGAGAGGGAAGAAGAATAATCAGGCATATAACAGGTATCCGGAGCGGGAAGGCCTTGGATGCCTGTTTCTTTTCATGCAAATCAGGACGCTTTTTTAATCAAGCACGGTTCTTTTCATCAGGGGTAAGGTCTGTTATAATGAAATTATCAACGCAGGTAAGGAGAAGAGTATATGGGCGATTATTATTTGGCGGTTGACATCGGCGCGTCGAGCGGCAGACATATTCTTGCATCGGCAGCGGAGGACGGGACGCTTCGGATGGAGGAGGTCTACCGGTTTGAGAACGGCCTGACGGAAAAGAACGGTCATATGTGCTGGGACACGAAATATCTCTTTTCCCAGATTCTGGCCGGAATGAAGCAGTGCAGGGAGATCGGAAAGATTCCGAAAAGTATGGGAATTGATACCTGGGCAGTAGACTTCGTGCTTCTTGATGCGGACGGCAGTCTGATCGGCGACAGCGTGGGTTATCGTGACAGCAGAACAGCCGGCATGGACGAGGTTGTATACCGGACGATTCCGCAGGAAGAGCTGTATGCGAGAACCGGAATTCAGAAGCAGATTTTTAATACCATTTACCAACTGACTGCCGTGCGGGAAACTGCGCCGGAGCAGCTTAAGGAGGCCGCGGTATTTTTAATGATCCCGGATTATTTTAATTATCTGCTTACGGGTGTTTCGTGCGCGGAATATACCAATGCGACAACAACGCAGCTGGTGAATGCGGAGACAAAGGACTGGGATTATGAGATTCTGGAACGGCTTGGATTCCCGGCGGATATATTTCCGGGGATCGCGCTGCCGGGAACCGGTCTTGGAGGATTAAAGGAAGAGGTGCGTTCTGAGGTAGGATATGATCTGGAGGTTGTACTGCCCGCAACGCATGATACGGGTTCCGCCGTTGTGGCGGTTCCGGCAAGAGAGAAGAATTCGATCTATATCAGCTCGGGAACCTGGTCTCTGATGGGAATCGAGAGAGAGAAGGCGGACACGTCGAAGGCCGGCATGGACGCGAATTTTACCAATGAAGGCGGATATGATTACCGGTTCCGATATTTGAAGAATATTATGGGGCTCTGGATGATTCAGTCTGTCAGAAGGGAATACGGCAAGGCTTTTTCCTTTGCGCAGCTGTGTGAAATGGCCGGGGCCGAGGATTCCTTCCCGTCAAGAGTCGATGTGAATGATCAGAGCTTCCTGGCTCCGGAGAGTATGCTGTATGCGGTGATGGACTATTGCCGGAAGACGGGACAGAAGCTTCCGGTGAATCCGGGACAGGTTGCGGCAATTATCTATCAGAGCCTTGCCGAAAGCTATGCGCAGACGGTACAGGAGATTGAGAAGCTGACCGGAGTCACCTATGAGAGCATTTATATTGTAGGAGGCGGATCCAATGCCTCGTATCTGAACAGACTGACGGCGAAGGCAACGGGAAAGCGTGTGTTTGCCGGACCGCAGGAGGCGACTGCCATCGGCAATATTCTGGTACAGATGCTGAAGGATAAGGTATATGCGACATTAGAAGAAGCGAGAGAAGCGGTTTACCGCTCTTTCCGGATAAAGGAGGAAATATAATATGACAACAGCCAGGCGATATGAGGAAGCAAAGGAAAGATATGCGGCGATCGGTGTGGATACGGATGAGGCGCTGAAGAAGCTGAGCAATGTGTCCATCTCCATGCACTGCTGGCAGGGCGATGATGTGAAGGGGTTCGACGGGGACGGCGTTCTTACGGGCGGGATTCAGGCAACGGGCGATTATCCCGGCAGGGCGCGGAATCCGAAGGAACTGATGGCGGACATTGACAAGGCCCTCAGTCTGATTCCGGGGGCGCACAGATTGAATCTGCATGCAAGCTACGCGATCTTTGAGGATGGAGAGTTCGCGGACAGAGATGCGCTTGAGCCCAGGCATTTTGCGGCGTGGGTGGAGTTTGCAAAGGAGAGAGGTCTGGGAATCGACTTTAATCCGACTTATTTTTCTCATCCGAAGGCGAGTGAGTTCACTCTTTCAAGCCCCGATGAAGAGATCCGAAGCTTTTGGATTCGTCATGGACAGGCCTGCATCCGGATCGCGGAATATTTCGCGACAGAGCTTGGAACCCCCAGCCTTGTGAATATCTGGATTCCGGACGGTTATAAGGATATTCCCGCCGACAGGCTGTCTCCCCGCGCAAGGCTGAAGGATTCCCTGGATCAGATCCTGTCTGTTGACTATGACAAATCCAAGGTCTATGTGGCGGTGGAATCGAAGGTGTTCGGAATCGGCCTGGAGTCCTATACGGTCGGCTCTCATGAGTTCTATATGAACTACGCGGCGCAGAAGGGAATTCTGTGTCTTCTGGACAATGGTCATTATCATCCGACGGAATATGTATCGGATAAGATTCCGTCCATGCTCCTGTTCTATGATAAGCTGGCGCTCCATGTAACGAGGCCGGTTCGCTGGGACAGCGATCATGTTGTCATCTATGATGATGAACTGAAAGAGATCGCGAAAGAAATAGTCAGAAACAATGCGTTGGATCGCGTGCTGATCGGACTGGATTATTTTGATGCCAGCATTAACCGGATTGCCGCATGGGTGATTGGAATGAGAAGTATGTTAAAGGCTCTGCTGTACGCTCTGCTGACGCCGAATGAGAAGTTTGCTTCTCTTCAGAAGGAAGGCCGGATGACTGAGGTGATGATGATGCAGGAAGAGCTGAAATTCTATCCGTTTGCCGATGTGTGGGACTATTTCTGCGAGCAGAAGAAGGTACCGGTTCAGAACGAATGGTTCCGGGAGATTCAGAAGTATGAGAGTGAAGTTTTGTTGAAGAGGAAATAGTCACGTAAAAAATAGAATCAGAATATTTTACAGACCCCGTTTCAGGATTCGTCCCGGACGGGGTCTGTGTTTGCGGGAAGATAAGTCTTGTATGACACGCAGAAATGTGATAACCTGATATTATACCGATTGGCAGAAAGCGGATGTATGACAGCCGTATGCCGGCCGGGCGGAATAGAAATGACGGAGGATTGCTGATTATGATAAGAATTGGAATTGCAGGCTACGGGAATCTGGGAAAGGGGACGGAGCTTGCCATCCGCCAGAATCCCGATATGGAGCTGACAGCGGTTTTCACAAGAAGGGATCCGGAGAGTGTGTCCTTAATGACTCCGAAAGTTCCGGTTTATCCGCTCTCTAAGGCGGAGGAATTCGCGGATCAGATTGATGTTATGATTTTGTGCGGGGGAAGCGCCACAGATCTGCCGGAACAGACGAAGATGCTTGCGCGCAGCTTCAATGTGGTAGACAGCTTTGACACTCATGCGAGGATTCCCGAACATTTTGACGAGGTGGATGCCGCGGCGAAGGAAGCCGGTAAGATTGCGGTGATATCGGCGGGGTGGGATCCGGGTATGTTCTCTCTTAGCCGGGTATACGGCGAGGCAATTCTGCCGAAGGGCAGTACCTATACCTTCTGGGGCAGAGGAGTAAGCCAGGGACATTCCGACGCGATCCGCAGGGTGGAAGGAGTGAAGGATGCGAGACAGTATACGGTTCCGGTTCCGGAAGCGCTTGCTTCCGTAAGGAACGGGGAGACGCCCGCGCTGACTGCCAGACAGAAGCATACCAGGGAGTGTTATGTCGTAGCGGAAGAAGGAGCGGATCTGACCCGGATTGAGCAGACAATTAAAGAGATGCCGAATTATTTTTCGGACTATGATACCACGGTAACGTTCCTTTCACAGGAGGAGCTGGAGAAGAATCATTCGGGTATGCCGCACGGCGGATTCGTGATTCGCAGCGGGGAGACTGAGTCGGGCAAACGGCATGTAATCGAATATTCGCTGAAGCTGGAATCCAATCCGGAATTCACCTCCAGCGTACTCGCCGCCTGCGCGCGGGCCGCATATCGTATGAGCAGAGAAGGAATGAGAGGCTGTAAGACGGTATTTGATATCCCGCCTGCTTACTGGTCGGAAAAGACGCCGGAGGAATTAAGAAAAGAATTATTGTAAGAAGGAGGCAGCATGCAGATTCGTTCTTTGAGTATTAAGAATTTTAAGACTATAAAGTATCTCAGGATTGAAGCCATTGAGAATGCCATGATTGTTGTCGGGAAAAACAGTACCGGAAAAAGTATTATACTCTGGGCGATTCTTGCTGCTGCCGGCGAATATCAGGTACAGGAGAGGGACTTCCCGGAGGAGGGCGGCAATATTGAGATCGGGCTGTCGTTCGAGATTACGCCGGAGGATATCGAAAGCTTCCGGGTAATGGGGCTGGTAAGCCAGTATAAGAGGGCGGAGCTGTGGAGAAAGGATTTCTTCGGTAAGCTTCCGTCGTTGAAAGACGGAATTCTGACCTTTACGTTCATTGCAGGCAGGAACGGAAAGGTACGTTATGATGACGGCTATAAGAAGAATAATATCTATATTCCACAGATTCTTCCGAAGATCCGGTTTATCGGGCATGACCGGAAGATTACGGAGATTGAGGAGGATATTCTGTTATCACAGGACAGGAAGGCTCTGGCAGGGCTTCGGGAGAATTATTGTATGTTTGACCGCGCGAAGCACTGCAGAGGATGCTTTCAGTGTTACGGCCTGCTGGCCGGGAAGCCGGCGCAGGAGCTGAGTCTGTTCGAGGCGGCCAAGGTGCTGGAGTATAAGATTAATCATCTGAATCTGAGTACCATGACAGAGAAGATGAATTATTATTTCCATAAGAATAACGGGGATGCGCAGGATATCAGCTATTCCATCGATTTTGATATTGATGAGATGGTGAATGTCAGAACATCATTTATCAATCGGATGCGCAATACCACGGGGCCGGTTGAGTCGGTCGGAGCCGGCACGAAAAGCATCTATATTCTGTCCCTGCTGGAGGCCTATACGGAGGAAGAGAATTCGGTGCCCTGTATTATTATGATTGAGGATCCGGAAATATATCTGCATCCGCAGATGCAGAAGGTGGCGAGCGAGATTCTGTATCGCCTCTCTAAAAAGAATCAGGTGATTTTCTCAACCTATTCTCCGAACATGATTTTTAATTTTACCTCGGGCCAGATTAAGCAGGTGGTATTGGATCAGAATTACAATACAACCGTTAAGGAAGATACCGACATTGATGAGATTCTGAATGATCTGGGCTATTCGGCCAATGATCTGATGAATGTCAGCTTTGTATTCATTGTGGAGGGCAAGCAGGATCGGAGTCGTCTGCCGCTTCTTCTGGAGAAGTATTATTCCGAAATCTATGACGAGCAGGGCAGGCTTGCCCGAATTGCGATTATTGCGACAAACAGTTGTACCAATATTAAGACCTACGCGAATCTGAAGTATATGAATCAGCTGTACATAAAAGATCAGTTTCTGATGATCAGAGACAGCGACGGCAAGGATCCGAAGACTTTGACAAATCAGCTCTGTCATTATTACAGGGAGCGTGGCAGAACGGATCAGGGAGCGATACCGCGCGTGACGGAGCGCAATGTTCTGATTTTAAAATATTATTCGTTTGAGAATTATTTTCTGGATCCGGCGGTTATGACCAGAATCGGTGTCGTGAAATCAGAGACGGAATTCTACCAGATTCTGTATGAGCGGTACCGCCAGTATCTTTACAGGCTTCAGAGCTTTCGCAGGCTGTGCGAGGAAAGGAAGATAACGATACGTTCGCCGAAGGATCTGAAAAAGAACATGGAGCTGATTCGGATTTATGTTCGCGGACATAATTTATTTGATATTTTCTACGGCCGTTATAAGGGAGAGAAGGAGACGGAGATATTAAAGCGCTATATTGACGAGGCGCCTAGGGAGACCTTCGCGGATATTTTGTCCGCTATTGATCAGTTTGTATATTTTGACAGCAGGAAGAAGCGGCCAAAGAAGTAAGACAGCCGGGAGGTAAGGAAAATGGAGGAAATCAGCAGGGAAGCGTTTGAGTATCTGATTAGAACCAGGAGGTATCTTCATGAGAATCCGGAACCGGCGCCGTATGAAGATGAGACGTGCCGGTTTATCGGTAATGAGCTGGCACGTTTCGGAATTCCGTATGAGGTTGTGGAGAACGGAGGAATCATAGCGCGGATTCTAGGAAGTCAGCCGGGGCGCACGCTGCTGCTTCGGGCGGATCTGGACGCGCTTCCTATGGAAGAAGGCGAAAATAATCTGTCAGGGAAGAAGGCAGTATGTTCTGTGCGGCCGGGAGCGGCGCATCTGTGCGGCCATGATGCGCATACGGCCATGCTTCTGACAGCGGCCGGAATTCTGAATGAGAAGAGGAAAGAACTGGAAGGAGAGATTCTGCTTGTATGGGAGCGGGGAGAAGAGAATTACAGCGGCATCGATTCTATCTGTAAGGCCCTGAAGCGGTACCATGTGGATCATTTCTTCGGCATCCATGTATACGCGGCGCTGGAATCCGGCTGCTTTGCCGTTCCGTGCGGACCGTGTATGGCAGGGAACGCCGTCTTCCATGTCACGATTCGGGGAAAGGGGTGTCACGGCGCGACGCAGGAGCTTGGAATTGATCCGATCCAGGGAATGATATCCGTAATCAATGCGCTGAACGCCAGAATCTTCCGCCTGCCGGGGCCGTTTGAACAGGCAGTCTTCAGTATAGGCAGCGTTCACGGAGGAACCTGCTGGAATATTATTCCCGAGGAAGCAGGCTTTGACGGCAGCTTCCGGTTTTTTGACGAAGAGCTTGGCAGACGGCTTATTGCCTGGTTTAAACGGATTACCGCGGAAACTGCCCATGCCTGCGGCTGTGAAGCGGTAATCGATATAACCGAACGTCCGCCGGTTATCAATCAGGCGGAGTTTGCAGGATACATAACCGGGATTTTGAAAAAGAACCTTGGTCCCGCGTCCGTCAGGGAAATCAGGCCATGGATGGCGTCGGAATCCGCAGCTTATTATCTGAAGGAGTATCCGGGAGCTTTCGCGTTTCTGGGAATCGCCAATCCCGAGACCGGCTGCGGCGCTCCGCATCATAATCCCGGATTCGATGTGGATGAATCCGCGCTGGCAGCCGGGGTAAAGGGGCTGGTATCCATAGCCATGACCTACTGCGGCCGGGAAAACAGATAAAAACAGGACTGTATGGATATTCATAAGAGAATCCAATACAGTCCTGTTTTTATTCGCCGGGGAATTCCTTCTTGTCAGAAGCCGCCTCCGGGTGAGTATCTGATTCAAACACCCGGCCGGGTCCGAGAAGCACCCCCGGTCCGAAAATCCGCCCCGGACTGCGAAGCTGTCCTGGACTGCGAAGCTGCTCTTCCTTACTGTTCCGGGTTTCCCTGTCGGGATTCTTTGTATCGTGCCGCCCTGACTGATTCTGTTCAGAACAGCGCTGTTCTGTATCGCAGCGCTGTTCCGTACAGGACTGCCTGTTCCGGCAGAGCTGTTCGGAGAAGAGCAGATTCAGCTGAATGAGATTATACTGCAGCAGCGCCTTCAGCGTCGTATTCATGCAGTCGGGAGTTTTGCAGTCAATCTCACAGATATCCTTCAGTGAATGAGCAAGATTGACAATGTCAATTGAGGTAATAAAAGAAGATGACGGCATAACCATATTCCTTATATTCTCTTATTACCAGTATATGAGGAGACAGGCATAAGAGATACCTGCTGATTTACAGGAATCTTAATTCTGAATCTCAATATCCTGCGCGGAATCAATGTCAAAGGTATAGATGTGTTCTCCGTCCACAGAGACGTTGAATACCTTCATTAACTGCATCCGCTCTCCAAGATCGGAATAGACGCAAACAGAATAGCAGAGATTCCCGTTGATTTCCACAGTGCCTTCCTCAGCCGTAAGCGTGTATTCTGACAGCTGGGCAGGCAGTCCGGTCTGCTCTGTGGTAAGGGAGGATACCAGTTCTACAGCCTCTTCAGACGAGATGGAATCGGCTGACTGTTCGGACGCGGAAGCCTCGCTGCGGTACTCGCCGCTTAAGGAAGTCCCAGCCGGATTCGTACCGCTTTCCGTTATGACCAGAGAATCCTCCTTCATCAGGAAATCAATCTGGTACCCGTCCGCTTCGTACAGAGCTGTATTGCCTCTGATCTGTGCGACTCCTGCCAATTCGACGCCGGAAGCGGTCAGAACGAATTCGAAGGAGTGAGAATCTGCCTGTCCGAGGTCGATGGAAGACAGCACGGTACCATCGCCGGAGTACAGGGAGAAGATACCGTTCCAGTCACAGACGGCGTCAACGGACGCGTCATATAACGGAAAGGAAGAATATCCCCTTACCTCGCCTTCCTCAGTATAGCAGAATACGGTTCCGCTCTGCTTATCGACAATGAGATAAGGATAGACGGCGCTTCCGTTGCTGGATACGAGGAACTGATAATAATCATTCCCTTCCACTGAGACGGATTCTTCAACAAGCTCTACCGTGTATATATCCGTATTAATTCTCTCGCGGATCAGTGACATTGCCTCATCAGAGGTAAGCAGCACCGTACCGTCCCCGCTGCCGGACGGATCCGAACCGGAGGATTCTTCTGTAGAAGGTTCTTCAGCGGAAGAAGAGGTGTCTTCTGTACTTTCCGTGTTATCCTCCGAAGTGTTCCCGGTTGTGATGTTCTCCGTGGTCTGTTCTGCAGACGGATCCTCTGAATCCGGCGAGTCGTTCCCGCTGCCGCAGCCGGATGCCAGAAGCAGAAATCCGGTCAGAAGAAGGAATGATAAAATAAGAGTATGTATGCGGCAAAGTCTTTTCTTATGAGTGGTTTTCCGTTTCATAGTCATTAGCCTCCTTTTCGATTGGTAAATTAATTATATGAGATATGTAAGTCAATGTGAAGTCAAAATTTTAAAGATTTCTTTAAGGTTCTTACTTTTCTGGACGATAACGGCAATCTGTAGTATAATGGCATCGAAGCGGTGATGCCAGCATCTGTCTGCCGCAATTCTTCAGAACTGGAAAGGTTGAATGATTATGCATGAAACAGAAATAGAAGAGTTAGAAGAGAAACTTAAGGATTATGCTTTTTACAAAGCTGTGTTCAGCGACAATCAACAGGAAGCTTCCTACCATTATACAGAATATACGGAGGCGGTGAACAGAGGAATTGTGCCGAATGTCGTTCTGCGTGAGGGAAAGCTTAAGGGAGTTTTGTACCGGGTCCTTGCCTTTTCTCTAAACGGCGTGATCCCTGAGGATGTCCGAATCCGCGCCGCCAGACTGGTCGGAGAGCTGCCGGAGGCCGTGATCGAAAGAGAGCTTACAGAGCCGAAGGGCTTTACTTATGTATATCAGGATGAGGAAGGAGAGGAAGAGGAGTGTTTGTCTTCCCTTTATCAAAGCTTTAACGGGATCTATTTCGCGGCTGTCGCTTCGGAGCGGGAGGAGGAAATCTGCTGTCCGGTTACGGTGTATGTGGCGGATGAGAATGAGCTGCAGATCTGGCCTGTTGCCGGCAAATATATCCACATCGGATACGAGAAGGAGGACTGGGAATACGAAGAAGGAGAACCGGATTTGTTCGGGCTGTTTGGAAGCATGATGGATCAGGCGATTGAGGCAAAATATGCGCAGGATCCCGGGATGCAGCAGGAGCTGAAGCAGAGGGCAAAGGAGCTGATGCAGTCCTTTGAAGCGTCAAAGGAGCCAGATGACTGGGCCGCAATGACATTTGAGGAATACAGAGAAGTTCTTAGGGAAGTACTCTCGTTTCCGGAGCCTGATCCGGTCCGGATCAGGGAGAGAGATCCGTATCTCATCCGGTTTGCCGTATTGCTGGCCGCTCCGGCCGCGAACGTATATGGATATTCGGCAGAGGGACTGGAACCGGATGCCCATACGCGCGCAAAGGAAGGAAGGGCATGGAATTATCTGAAGGAAGCCTGGGGAATTGAGAACAGGGAGGATTTGATTAATACACTGGACTGGCTGTTCAAATCCGGTCAGACAGAGGATTACCGGCTGTACTATGAAGCGGAATCGCCGGAAGATATGATTTCGGATGATATGGACGCGCAGGAGAGAAAAATCGCGGCGCTGGAATATACCGTTGTCTGTGAAATGAAAGAAGTAACGGATATGAATACCATGCTGGCATGGGATTTGGGGCGGGCCGTCATGCTGACAAGATGGGGCTGCTATACGGGGCTGCTGACAAGGAAGGAGGCGGAGCAGATGCTTAGAGACATTGCGCTCGGAATCGTATCCGTTTTTCATTCCTGGGGTGAGTATGCCGCGGCATATCTCTTCGGAGCGCTTTACTGGAGCTATCCGGATTCCACTAAGGCGGAGGCGTCGGAATATTTTATTGATCTGTTCCATGTGATTCAGAACCTTCTGACGGCAGGGGAGTGGAGCAGGATCCCGTGGATTGAGGAGGTTTTAGAACCCAATGTCCCGGATATCAGATAATAAAGGGGGTGTCGCAAAATCATCAATAATGGATGATTGAGCGGCACTTTCGCTCGTTGTAGCAAAAAATCCGGCGTCTTCTTTGTTTTCAGAGTAGAAGGTAGT
>DVNP01000266.1 GCA_018714285.1 Candidatus Caccomorpha excrementavium
ACTGCTGATTGTCTACATTCCGAATATCGCGTCAGGCTTCCTGGATATTACGGCTGCCGCCGAACAGATGACGGACGCGCGTCTTCCGTTATCGGACGCGCTCTGGTCCGCTTTCATCTACGGAACCTTCCAGCTCTCCAATATCGCGGTATTCGTTCAGCACGCAAAATCCTTTGAGAAACCGAAGGATGCCATTAAGAGCATGGGAATCGGATTCGTAATCAATACCCTGATCATGGTTATGGTCGTTCTCGGGCTGATGACTGTCTATACGAACCCGGACGCGGCGAATCAGAGTGTCCCTACCCTGTTCATGGTACAAAACGGAGCAGGCGCGGCATTCATGACGCCTCTGATCTCAATCCTGATTATCCTCGGAGCGGTCTCAACGGCCGTCAATATGGTCGCGGCCATGGTGAAGCGGATCTGCAAGAATACGACAGCCGCCTCCGGATCCCGTATACGAATCTCAAAGCGGGAAATCATCGCGGCGCTGATCTGTTGTATCATAGACTTCGGAATCGCCCAGTTCGGGCTGCTTACCCTGATACAGAAGGCTTACAGTATTATTGCCTATCTTGCGATACCGGTCATTCTGATTCCGTATCTGATCCATATGGCTGTTACCCGGTTTGATACCAAAGCGGCCGCCGGCAGGCATTCATAAGCCCCGGCCGCCGCGGGAGGGTTCATGCGAATCCCGCGGCGGCCTTGTGGCCTGCAGACGGCCTTACGGCCTGTAATCCTCCCGGATAAACGGTTCCTCAATTCGTTCCTCAATCAGCATATGATACTTCCGCGGGTGCCGGTACGCATTGCCGTGGACTTCACACCTGCGATACTCTCTGAGCATGTCCAGATCAAACTCGGCCGTATAGATTCCTTC
Source organism: Candidatus Caccomorpha excrementavium (assembly GCA_018714285.1). Taxonomy (GTDB): domain Bacteria; phylum Bacillota; class Clostridia; order Lachnospirales; family Lachnospiraceae; genus Caccomorpha; species Caccomorpha excrementavium. The sequence continues at coordinate 887 of DVNP01000266.1, forward strand.
CTCGCTTCCAGCCTCAAGAATACAGATATCCCTTGATCCCTCAAGATCCGGCAGATACGCAACGCCGTCAAATGCGCTGGAATGACCGTTGCAGTCCGGAACGCCGCCGGGATAATTGCAGGTTGCAATGCCGATCATATTCTCGAAGGCTCTGGCGCGCAGCTGGGAAAGACGGTTCATCTCCATCGGGCAGGCATTGGGGACAAGCACAAGTTCCGCGCCCTTCAGCATCAGAATCCTTGCGCTCTCCGGGAATTCCCTGTCATAGCAGATCATGGCCCCTGTCTTTACCGGACCGCATGCCGTATCCAGCTCGGAGACATAGAAGCCGTCTCCTGCCGTCAGCCTGCGCTCGTCCCCAAAATCACAGGTATGAACCTTTGCATACATCAATACTCTCCTGCCTTGCCGGTCAAATAATACGAAGGAATTCCGCGGAAGCGGCTCATAGCTCTCCAGCATCGTAACGCCGACCGCCATATCAAGCTCCTTTGCGCGCTGCCCAAAGGCTTTGACGAATTCACCGTCCGCAAAGACTGCCGCCGCCTTCAGCTCCTCAATATCCTCCGCAATCCGATATCCGCAGCTCCACATCTCCGGGAACAGCGCGATATCAGCCCCTGCCTCCTTTGCCTTTGCGCAGGCCAGAAGCCCTTTTTGGAGATTTTTATCCGTCGTCTTCTCCGGCCTGATTTGTAAGAGCGCCACTTTAAGTAAATGCTTCATTTCCGGCTCCTTTCCTTCTGTCTGTTTTATCCTGCGGCCTGCCGGGGCAGACCGTCCATAAGCCTTAATACTGATAACCCTACTAAAATCCCTCCAAAATGTCAACCCTGCTGCACAGCGAAATAAATCTTTTCATCCCCCGCCTCCTGTGTTATACTCAATTTATCATGAAATGAAGAAATGGGTGAAATTATGAAGACTTATCGACTGATCCCCGTCGATCCGTACAATATTACCGCCGTAGAAGACTGGCTTTCCGGCATGTCAGAGAAAGGACTCTCTCTTGTCCGGATCGGCCGGTTTGCCGCCGTATTCGAGAAGAGTCAGGAACGTCGCGCGAACTACCGCCTCCTTCCATTTGCGGGAGAAATCCTGGCAAAGGAAGACCCCTCTGCAACGCCGGTCATTCCGGACGGATGGGATTACGTAACAGATAAAAAGAACTATTTTAAGATATACCGGTGTTCGAATCCGGATGCCGGGGAGCCGGAATATAACCCGGTTCAGACAGCCGCAGTATACAGCGCGGCTTCCCGCCGCGCCGGCATGATTTCGGCATGCCTTTCGGTCGCAGGGATTGCTCTTGTTGCTGTCCTTGCGGCCGGATTCTTTCTGAGTAACTGGCCTTTCATATTCGCAGCGGAAGGCGGTTTTACGGCGCAGCTGCTTGTCGGCCTTCTGTATCTGGCAGCCGGCCTTCCCTATATTCAGGAAGCGGCGGGCCTTCGCCGGCTGCAAAAGCAGCTGATGGAGAATGTGAGCCGATCGGATGCCCTGAAGCATCGCTCCCGGCCGTTCAGACACGGAACCGGCCTTCTCCGCCTTATCATACCCACAGTCAGTCTGCTCTCTCTCATTCTGGCAGGCCGGATCGGCTTTCTGAGTCTGTCCCGTCAGCTCAGAGACGGCATTCCCGCATCCGTCTCCTCCCTGCTGTCTTCCGCGAACGAGTGGTTCCTTGCCATGGAGGGGACGAATGAGTCCGGCGAGACCACGGTAAGCTACGGTTCAAGCCCGTTTGCCGATACCTTCTGCCAGATCAGCCTGACCGCCTCCGTCTCCGGGAGAACCTGGCAGGGAAGCAATCTGGAATACAGCCCTTCTTTTCAGCTCCGTTACTATGATCTTTCCGTTTCTTTCCTTGCAGACCCGCTGTTTAACGAGCTGATCGAGCGCTATACCCTTCAGGCGAATATTACCGGAAGGCTGACCTCACAGGAACTGTATTCCGATCAATTTGACCGCATTGTCCTGGCAGATGACGGAGCCGACACAACCTGCCTGTTCGGACTTACCGAGGATCGTGTTATTATGGTGCTGTATTACGGAGAGGCCGAACCGGAGCAGTATCTGGATAAGCTGTATGATCTGGCTGCCAATACTCCTTAACCGGGCGGCAAAAGTTCCCGTCAGAACTCAATTCCCTCCCGCGCCGTCACCCCTTCGGAATACGGATGCTTCTCTGCAATTATTTCCGACACATAATCGGCAAGCTCTCTCCACTCCGGATCCGGATCTCTCCCGGTTAACACCACCTCAAGGCCTGCGGGCTTTTCCTTCAGCCACCGGGTTACTTTCCCCGAATCCAGCAGCCCTGTGCTGCAGACTGCCGCCGCCTCATCCAGTACCAGAAGACAGCGCACCTCTTTCTTATCCCCTTCCGTACCGGCAATCTCCCCGGCCCTCCCGCAGGCTCTTTCGAACAGCTGTTCATATTCTTTCTTTGCGCTCTCCTTCTCCTCCCCGCTCATCGGGAAGGTGAATCCATAACAGATCGGAGCGTGCATAACCGTAACCGTTTCAAGCCGCTCAAGCACGCGAATCTCGCCCGAGGTATCTCCCTTCAGGAACTGCGCAAAGATAACCGGAATCCCTCTTCCCGCCGCGCGGATGCTTAACCCCGCTGCCGCGGTTGTCTTTCCCTTTCCCGAGCCGCAGTAAATGTGAATGAGTCCCATACCCTAATCCACTCCCTTCTTAAGAATCTCATAAATCTGTTTCATATCCAGATTGGCGCGCAGAATATCCGCAAGCGCGTCATACTGTATTTCCTTATAATCCGCATAGCTTAAGACAGACCCTTCCGGCCCCTTCATTCCCTTTCTCTCATACAAAAGATTCCGAAGCACCGTTCTCATCTCATCACTGTCAAAGATCCCGTGAATATAGCAGCCGCAGACATTCTCCTTCACGCATCCGTCCTTGCGGATAGCCTCCTCTCCCATCCGCGCTGCTTCCAGCAAAGGGGTTCCCTCTTCTGCCTTTGATACCGGCATACTGGATCCCATATGAATCTCATACCCGAAGATTTCGGTTCCGGCAAGTTTCGCATAGCATCCGGACACCGGAAGAATTCTGCCGTGTACCCGGGTTCTTAGCTTCTCCTGCGCGAATACCGTCCGAACGGGAAGAAGTCCCATTCCGCGGATATTCCCGCCTCCTTCCGCCCCTTCCGGATCCTCCACGGTTTCTCCAAGCATCTGATATCCCCCGCAGATTCCGAAAATCAGCGTTCCTGCGGCAGCCCTCTTCTGAATGGCTGCCTCCAGTCCGTTTTGCCTTAACCATTTCAGATCCCCTATCGTACTCTTTGTCCCCGGAATGATAATCAGATCCGGATTGCCGAGTTCTTCTGCCTTCCGTACATACCGTACCGATACTCCCTGTGTAGCTTCTAACGCATTCAGATCCGTGAAATTCGAGATTCTGGGAAGTCTGATAACCGCAATATCCGCGAATGCTGTAACGGATGTCTTCTCAAGGCGCTCCGATAAGCTGTCCTCATCCTCAATATCCACATTACAATACGGAACCACTCCGACAACCGTAACCCCCGTCAGCTCTTCAATCATCGCAGGCCCCGGATCCAGAATCCTTTTATCCCCCCGGAACTTATTAATAATCAGCCCCTTAACAAGCGCCCTCTCTTCTTCCTCAAGCAGCATAACCGTTCCGTAGAGCTGGGCGAACACGCCCCCTCTGTCGATATCCCCGACAAGGAGTACCGGCGCGCGCATCATCTTCGCAATTCCCATATTAACGATATCCACGCTTTTCAGGTTAATCTCCGCCGGACTTCCTGCCCCTTCAATCACGATGATGTCATACTCCCTGTCAAGCTTCGCGTAAGCCTCCCGAATAACCGGGATCAGCTCCTTCTTAAATTGAAAATACTTCACGGCCGGCATATTCGAAAGCGGTTTCCCGTTCACGATTACCTGAGAACCAACATCCGTGGTCGGCTTCAGCAGAATCGGATTCATACACACATCCGGTCTGATTCCCGCCGCCTCCGCCTGCATCACCTGGGCGCGTCCCATCTCCAACCCGTCCTCTGTAATAAAGGAATTCAGCGCCATATTCTGGGATTTAAACGGAGCAACACGATATCCGTCCTGCTTCAGGATTCGGCACAGTCCGGCAGCAAGAAAGCTCTTGCCCGCATTCGACATCGTTCCCTGTATCATAATTGCCTTCGCCATAATCTCACCTTTCATCCATTTCCCGCCGCGCGGATCCGGACGTATGACTGCCGCCTGTAAGTCCTTCCGGATACACCTCCCGCAGAGCCTTCATCAGTCTTTCGTTTTCATCATGCGTCCTTACCGCAACACGGTAATACCCAGCGCCGAGTCCTTTGTAATTCGAACAGTCCCGAATCAGAATTCCCCGGATCCGAAGCTGTTCATACAGGCCTGCGCCCGCCCGGAAGAATATATAATTTGCCGCCGCGCCGTACACCGGAATCCAAAGCTTTTGAAAGCCAGTGAGCAGATATTCCTTCTCCTGCTTCAGATATTCCCTTGTCCGTCTTACATATTCCTCCTCACGCAAGGCCGCAAGTCCCGCATATTGAGCCGGAAGCGATACATTCCATGGCTGCGAGCAGCTATGCATCTTCTGAAGCAGCTCCGTATCCGTGCAGATTCCGTATCCGAGCCGGAGTCCCGGCATCGCGTACAGCTTTGTAAATGCCTTCAATACAAAGATCCCTGCCTGTCCCAGGAAGCGCTTCAGAGAATACCGCTCCCATTCCCTGAGGAATTCCAGAAAGCACTCGTCTGAGACCAGAAGAATTCCCGCGTCCGAACATTGTTTCACAATACGTTCCAGCAGCGGCGGCGGTGTCAGTACGCCGGTTGGATTATTGGGATTGCATAAGAAGAAGATCTCTACCGAGTGCTTCAGCCGTTCCAGAATATCCTCCCCTATCTGAAATCCCCTCTCCTCCTTCAGCACATAATATTCCGGCTCACAGCCCGCGCACCGCAGCGCCTTCTCATACTCTGCGAAGGCCGGGACGGTCAGCAGCGCCTTCCTTGGCTTCAGGGCAAGACACAGAGCAAAAATCAGGTCCGCCGCCCCGCTGCCGCATATGATACAATCCTCTCTCACCCCTTCCTTCGCGGCGATTGCCTGTACAAGCTTTGTACAGAACACATCCGGATAATGAACCGACGCTTCGATTCCGGCAGCTGCCGCTTCCCGGACCGCAGGCGGCATGGACAGAGGATTGATGTTGGCGGAAAAATCAAGGCAGCCCGGATTCCTGTATATATCCCCTCCGTGTACTCCTTTTGAATCGTCCGGATATCCCGGATCCAAAGATTCCCGATTCTGCATATCCATCTCCATTTCCGCCTACAGCAGGCATCCGATCAGAAGCCTTACCGCCGCAGCCGGAATCATTCCAAGCAGCGACGTCAGATACATAAGCCGGTTCGCTCTCCGAATATCCTCCGGCACCACATTCCTTACCGGATCTCCGATCGTCTTCTTTTTATATAGGGTTCCAAAGTACCAGGCATCTCCCGCAAGCCGGACGCCCAGAGCGCCCGCGCACACAGCCTCGGTCTGCGCCGAATTCGGGCTTGCGTGATTCCTGCGATCCCGCTTCCAGATCCGAACCGCCCCTCTCCCGTCAGCCCCGGACAGATAAGCCGCTCCAATCATAAGCAGCGCGGATATTCTTGCGGGAATATAATTGACAATATCATCAAACTTCGCCGCCGCTCTTCCGAAATACAGGTATGTTTCATTTTTATACCCAATCATGGAATCCATGGTGTTGACGGCCTTATAGACAAATCCTCCGGCCGCTCCGAAGAACGCCATATAAAACATAGGAGCGATAACACCGTCCGAGGTATTCTCCGCCACCGTCTCCACAGCCGCCTTCGCGATTCCTTCCGAATCAAGCCGGTCCGTATCCCGGCCGACGATCATGGACACGGCCTTCCTTGCTTTCAGAATATCTCCTTCTTGCAGCGCATCATACACCTTCATGCTCTCATCCCTCAAAGATTTTGCCGCAAGCATTTGATAGCACATGATACTCTCAACGCACAGACGCCAAACCGGATGAACCAGTCCCGCAATCCACAGCGCAAGCAGCGCCGCGCTTACAGTGATTCCGACGATAAGAATTACCGTAAGAATTCCAGCAAGAATC
>DVNP01000267.1 GCA_018714285.1 Candidatus Caccomorpha excrementavium
GATGCATACCATCAAGGCAGTCATAGTAGCCACGCTGGGAGACTGATTGTTAAAAATGTTATCATAAGGGACAGAGGCTCTTTAATGGAATTATAATTTGATTTTCCTTCTGTTTCGGGTATTATTATAAGTAAGTACGCGGACCAAAGAAGACATGTGTCAGAATCGGAGGTGGATTATGAAGGGATCAAACAGAAGTTTTATCATAGGGCTGCTGTTCCTTTTTGCGGGAATCTTAATCGCCGCGAGGGCGTTCGGATTCACGGTGCAGATCTCGTGGCTGTTCTTCCGGGGGTGGTGGACGCTGTTCCTGATTATTCCGGGAGTGATCGGCCTGTTTCGCGAGCATACCCGGAAGGGAAGCGCCAGGAAGCTGTTGATCGGAGTCATGCTGTTTATGCTGTGCAATCACCTGCTCAGCATCAGAATGGCGTTACTGCTTGCCGGAGCGGTGATTCTGGGATTCTATGGAGTGAAAATGATGGCCAGAAGCGCGCCGTCCGGCCGGAAAAGTCAGGAGCCGCGCGACCGGTATTTCGGAGAGGCCTATGGCGTGCGGGAGCCGGGGACTTTTGACAGGAGAGGCAGAGGCATCATCGCGTATTCGGCTGTCTTCTCGGATAAGACGATTCGCGTGGAGAATGAGCGGTTCGAGGGAGCCGAGCTGTCGGCAGTCTTTGGAGACGTGAAGCTGGATATCAGCAACAGCTTCGTTATTGATGATGTTGTGATTCGGGCGAAGGCTGCGTTTGGAGATATTCACATTCGGGTTCCCAATGATGTGAAGCTGATAGTGGAAGGAACACCGGTGTTCGGTGATATTAAAAAGAAGCGGCAGAATCCGGAATGGGCGGATGAAAATACGCCTCTGATTCGGGTTGATGCGTCCTGCGCCTTTGGCGATATTACGATAAAGTGACAGCATGGAAGACGTGGAACCCGGAGGCGCCTGCCGCGCAGGGAGGATTAATATGGTTCGGGATGAGGTTGTGCTGTGCGCGGCCAGCGCTTATGACAGGAAGTATTATCTGAACGGGGAGTTTGAGGGGCTTCCCCAGGGAATTAAGGATGAGCTGAAGATTATGTGTGTGTTGTATACGGAGGATGTCGGAGGAATTCTGACTCTGAAGTATGACGAAGAGGGAGAATTGATGTTTGAAGTGTCGAGCGACGAGGGAGATCTGCTGTTTGATGAGATCGGCAGCGTACTTAAGGTTAAGGAACTGAGGGATACGAAGAGGGAGCTCCTGGAAGCGCTGGAGATGTATTATAAGGTCTTTTTTCTGAAGGAGGAATGACGATGCTGCTGGTTATCGACGTGGGCAATACGAATATTACGCTGGGGATCTTTCGGGGGGATGAGCTGCAGGGAAGCTTCCGCATGACGACAAAGCTGAGCAGAACCTCGGATGAATTCGGAATTTTTATTTGTAATCTGTTTAAGACCAGAGGAATCGAGCCGTCGGATATTGAAGATGTCATAATCGCGAGCGTGGTGCCGAAGATTATGTATTCTCTGACGAGCGGCATTATAAAGTATCTGGGGAAGAATCCGATTATTGTGGGTGCCGGCACCAAAACCGGAATTAAGATTAACATTGCGAATCCGAAGGAGATCGGGGCGGATCGCGTTGTAGATGCGGTAGCCGGTTATGAACTGTACGGAGGTCCGGTGATTGTGATTGATTTCGGAACCGCGACGACCTATGATCTGATTACGGAGGATGGAACCTTTGCAGCCGGTATTACCAGTCCGGGACTGCAGATCTGCGCGAATGCTCTCTGGAATGAGACGGCAAGGCTGCCTGAGATTGAGATTCGCAGGCCGGAATCTATTCTGGCGAAGGATACGGTCAGCAGTATGCAGGCAGGGCTTGTATACGGATGCATCGGGCAGACGGAATATATTGTGGAACGGATCCGGAAGGAGTCCGGAATCCGGAATCTGAAGGTTGTGGCAACCGGAGGACTTGGCAAACTGATTTCCGAATCAACGGATTCCATTGATATATATGATCCTCTTCTGACTCTCAAGGGGCTCAGGCTTATCTACCATAAGTGCAGAAAGGGCTGAACAGATGGGATTAGAGATTGGGCATGTTCATATTGCCGGGAAGCTGGTTCTCGGTCCTATGGCAGGGGTAACTGACCTGCCATTTCGTCTGCTCTGCAAGGAGCAGGGAGCGAATCTGGTCTATACGGAGATGGTCAGCGCCAAGGGAATCCTGTACCGCAACAGGAATACGGAGAGTCTGTTAGCCGTGGACGAGAGGGAGAGACCAGTCAGTCTTCAGCTCTTTGGCGAAGATCCCGGAATTCTGGCAGAGGCGGCAGGGCGGATTAAGGACAGGAACTTTGATATTCTGGATCTTAATATGGGATGCCCTGTTCCGAAGGTTGTAAACAACGGAGAGGGTTCCGCTCTCATGCGGGATCCGGATAAGATCGGAAGGATTGTGCGCGCGGTATCAGAAGCCATAGATAAGCCGGTGACCGTGAAGATCCGCAGGGGGTTTGCCGCAGGAGAAGAGCAGGCGGTGGAGGCGGCTGCCGCGGCCTGGCAGAACGGAGCGGCTGCCGTAGCCGTGCATGGAAGAACCAGGGAGCAGTATTATAGCGGCCGCGCGGATTGGGAGGTGATCCGCAGGGTAAAGGAGGCGATCGGGATCCCGGTGATCGGCAACGGGGATGTCTTCACTCCGGAGGATGCTGCCCGAATGCTGCAGGAGACGGGCTGCGACGCCGTTATGCTTGCGCGCGGGGTAAAAGGAAATCCCTGGCTGTTTGCACAGACCGCGGCATATCTGGAAGGCCGGCCGGCGCCTTCCCGTCCGGATGTACAGGAGGTAATTGCCATGATCCGGAGACATGCTGCAATGCAGGCGGAATGTAAGGGAGAGGATACCGGAATCCGTGAGATGCGAAAGCACATTGCCTGGTATACGGCAGGATATCCGCATTCGGCCCGGCTCAGGCTGGAGGCGAACAGGCTGAATACGCTGGAAGAGCTCAATGCGCTCATGGATCAATATCTGGAGAGTATCGGTTGAGCAGATACGACAAAGAAAAGAGAAAATCCGGATTCTTCCTTGGTAATTTGTACAAAATAGAAAATTATTATTGATTTTTGGCGGAGAAACGTGTAGTATACTTTCAAGAAAGACATATGTAAGCGGTAGAAATACACGGAAATGGAAAATAGGGAGGATTACAATGGCAAAATTAAGAGTCGGTGTGTTAGGAGCAACCGGAATGGTCGGACAGAGGTTCCTGTCACTGCTGGAGAACCATCCATGGTTTGAGGTCGTCTGTGTGGCGGCCAGCCCGAGAAGCGCGGGAAAAACTTATGAAGAGGCGGTTAACGGTCGCTGGAAGCTTGCGTCGCCGATGCCGGAGGCGGTTAAGGGACTGATTGTAAGAAATGTCAACGAAGTAGAGAGTGTGGCCCGGGAAGTGGATTTTGTATTCAGCGCGGTGGATATGACAAAGGAGGAGATTAAGGCGATTGAGGAAGCCTATGCGAAGACAGAGACCCCGGTCGTCTCGAACAACAGCGCGCACCGCTGGACGCCGGATGTTCCGATGGTGGTTCCGGAGCTGAATCCGGAGCATCTTGCCGTTCTTGAGAGCCAGAAGAAGCGCCTTGGAACCAAGAAGGGGTTCATTATTGTGAAGCCGAACTGCTCGATTCAAAGCTATACGCCCATGCTGCATGCGCTGCGCCAGTACGGGCCGAAGGTGGTTGTGGCAACGACCTATCAGGCAATCTCCGGAGCGGGCAAGACATTTGGAGACTGGCCGGAGATGGTTGATAACGTGATTCCCTATATCGGCGGAGAGGAAGAGAAGAGCGAGCAGGAGCCGCTCAAGATATGGGGGCAGGTTGAGAACGGGCAGATTGTAAAGGCGAAGGAACCGGTCATTACCACGCAGTGTATCCGGGTGCCGGTATCGGACGGACATACGGCTGCCGTATTCGTAAGCTTTGAGAAGAAGCCTTCAAAGGACGAGATCCTGAAAGCATGGAAGGAGTATAAGGGGCTTCCGCAGGAGCTTAAGCTTCCGAGCGCGCCGGAGCAGTTCATCACATATTTTGAAGAGAATGATCGTCCGCAGACCAGGCTGGACCGCGACAGGGAGAACGGAATGGGAGTCTGCGCCGGCCGGCTTCGTGAGGATACGGTATATGATTATAAGTTCGTAGGACTTTCGCACAATACAAAGCGCGGCGCCGCAGGAGGAGCGGTGCTGATTGCAGAGCTGCTGAAAGCGCAGGGATATATTACAGCAAAATAAAAGAAGCTCGTATGAGCTTCTTGAAAGCTTGCAAAAGCTTCCGGGACTGCCGCAAATGCCTGATTAAGGCACCTTTGCGGCAGTTCTTTCTTACATTATTATTACAGTCCGAAAAGGTACTGGATGAATGCTACGGCATTCTCCTTCATGTCGGAATTCACCACAATTCCCAGAACAGGACGTTCTCTCAGAGAAAGATTCTGATAGATTTCGCAATCGTCCAAGTACAGGCCGTAGACCTCTTCTTCTCCCAGGGATACGATATTTCCCTCGCTGTCTGTTTCGGCAATGGAGCCGTATACAAAATAGTCCTTCAGCGCGGAGAACAGTTCAGTCGGAAGCTGTTCGGAGAGAGGGGCAAGATTCCCGCTCTGTATCTGACGCTGCATCTGCGTCTCTCCGCCTATCATAACGTCAAGCTCTCCGGCGAATAAATATGCGGAGAACTTCTGCTGTACGCTGTAATCCGTCTGGCTGGAGAGAAGAAAACTGTTATCGAATATCAGGTCCTGCGTCTGTGGATCAAGACTGATATATTCGGAAAATCCTGCTTCTACCGTATCAAGCATCTCATCCGTCATGGCATAATCGATGATTGCGGCGTACAGCAGGGTGTCCGGCTTTGGCTTTACCATTGTATAGATCAGCGAAGCGGCACATGCAAATATGGCGATGCCTACAAGGACCTTCGTCAGATAGTAGGTCTTAAAATAGCTGTACTTTTCCTTCGGAGTCATGGACTTCCACTTTTCCTTCTCGGACTGCTCTTCTCTGTGCCGGTTATAAATTTCTGCTGAGTCATCAAGACGCGTTTTTTTTGGCAT
>DVNP01000268.1 GCA_018714285.1 Candidatus Caccomorpha excrementavium
TAACCGCGATCCGATACCGCAATTCCGCCGATACACAGCTCGCCGCGCCTTCCGAACGGAACCCTTCTTCCCTTCTTATCCAGGATATGCATCACATAGTTCTTAACGCCGATTCCTAAGTTGACTCTGCCCTTAGACGCCTTCTTCCATGTCGTTACGAATGTCTCGGAGGGACCGTAGCAGTTATAGACCAGACAATCCGGAGACACCTCTTTAATCTTATCATACAGCGCGGGAATAAATGCCTCTCCCGCAACCATGACATAATCCACTCCGGCCATGGCTTCATAGAATTCCTGATCCTGCATATAAGCCAGCAGCCTCGACGGCGTCGTAATCACGACATTCACCTTATAATCGTTCATCTTCGCCGCGAGCAGATTGATATTCTCAATCTCATGGTGCGTCGCCATCACACAGCATATGCCGTTAATCAGAGAATAGAACAGCTCAATCAGAGATACGTCAAATGACAGCGAGGTAATCGCAAGCGTCATCCGTCCAACGCGCGCCATATCCGCAACCATTCCCGAATTCTCCGGCAGCACATTATCCACAAGCGTACAGTGCTCTATCATAACGCCCTTCGGCCTCCCGGTGGTACCCGAGGTATAGATGGCATAGCAGAGATTCTTCGGTGTAATCGCGGCATATTCGCTGATCCGCTCCTCCCCAAGCGCCTCCTGATAAGCCTCCGGCGTGATCCGGCACTTCGCTTCGCTGTCCTTTGTAATATACTCAATCCTGTCCTCCGGGAAGTCCGGATCCACACAGCAGAAGGCGCCTCCCGCCTTCCAGATTCCCAGCATGCTGACCAGAACCCGGCTGTCTCTCGGAAGCATGATAAGAACCATATCATCCGGATGAACATCCTTCTTTTGCAGATAAGAAGCGACCCGATCCGACAGGTCATTCAGCTCCTCGTAGGTCAGCTCCTGATCAGCCCCGATAAATGCCGTCTTCTGTGGATTCCCGGCCGCCGCCTCAAGGAACAGATCCACCATCGTCTTCCCGCCGGAATCCGATGTCCCGGCCTTGTTCTCAAGACTGTCAATGAACGCGGCCTCATCCGCCCCAATGATTGTAAAATCCTCTGCCTTCTTCTCCGGATCCTCAATCGCCTGCCGGATCATTCCCAAAATTCCCTCATGCATATATCCGATCATCCGATCCGAATACATCGAGAACTTATAATCATAAAAAATCGTATATCCGTCTGAAAACAGATCCAGAATATGCATAATCAGATTATCCGCCAGAACGCTCGGAGGCCCGAACCATACGCTTACAGGCAGATGATACTCGCCCGTATCAATCTTTGCCTTCTGAAAGGATAACGTAAAGTCAAGAATATCCCTCTCAATATTCTGCTCCGCTCTCACATGCTCCACAACCTCGGTAAACGGATACTTTCTGCGCTTCGAGGTCTTGATTGCATTCTGCGTTAATTCCTCACACACGGCAAGGAAGCTCTGGTCCGGCTTCGGACTGATCCGGATCGGGGCATCCATAACAGCCATGCCCACTGTCGCCATCTGCTGCGGAGTATTCCGGTTCAGCCGGATTGTTCCGATCAGCAGATCCTGGCTTCGGGTACAGTTCCAGGTATAAAGACTCATTACGGCCATAAAAAAGATGTACGGTCTGATTCCATGCTTCTCACAGAATTCCTTCACGGAATCCGAAAGCTCCTTATCAATCCCGCACAGCTTCCTGGTTCCCCTCTTGTCCCGTCTCTGTTCCTCGGATAAATAATCCTCTGCCAGAGACAGATTCTGAAGATAATCCTTCCAGAACTGCTCATCCTCCGGCGAGTATCCATCTCCCTCCAGAAAAACCTCTGTCGTATAGGTCTGCGTATGCGGCGTCTCGTGCTTCATCAGCCTGAGATAATTCGTCAGAATTCCCGACCAGATAAGCCCTGTCGCATATCCGTCGCACCAGATATGATGGAATTCACAATACAGTCCATAATACGCTTCTTTAAGCCTGACAATTTTAAAATCGAACATCCTGGCCTGATAGAACGGCTTCGGCTTCTGTCCCCAGCTTCGATATCTGGCATAAACCTCTTCTTCGTCAAGTCCGCTCAAATCATAATACTCTGCTTCAAAATCCGTATATGGCTCCGTATACTGCATGGGGACGCCGTTTCGATTCTCGATTCGGGTTCTGACCGGCGCGTTCTCCCGGATAAAGATCCGGATTGCCTCTCTCATAACTGACACATCCACTTCTTCCCGAATCTGAAGCACGAAGTACAGATTATTAATGTCCGTCCCCGGAGAGGTAATCTCCCTTGCAAAAATGTTCTTCTGTGCATAAGTCAGCGGCAAATATTTCATCCTTCTCCTCGCTTTCTGCCGAAATACAGCAACAATTCTTTAGCAGACCCAGAAACTGAGGCCGGGAAAATGCTTCCCTGCAGCATATGGCAATCTGAATCCTGCCGTTTATCGTAATACTGCGAAAGCGGCAGATATCCTGCTTCATAACCGAAATACTCTGCGGCGTCAGAAAAAATCCCATTCCCAGATATTTCAGACAACTCTCTTTTTTTGTCCATATTTCAAAGAATGCTTTTCGTCTGTCTCTGCTTCGGTACCAGTAATCCCTCTCATCCCCGGTAAAATAAAGAGCAGGTATCCTCTCGTCATAAGATGTAATCTCCTCCGCGTCAATTCCCACCTCCTGATCTGCCGCAGCAAGAAATGTATAATTTCCCGTATGCGATACATTAAAGTACATCTTATGATCTTTCAGATACGGCTTGCCCCACTGATTCTTACCAACCTCTTCCCCTTTTATTCCGAATATCTGTTCCAGAAGACTCCCGCTCTCCTGTCTTCGGGTACAATATAGCTTCATGACACTGCCTCCTGATACAGAACTCATATGAGCTATTTTACTCTTATTCTCCTGATCCGTCAACAAAGACGCAAAAAAAGCAGGTCTGCGCCCAAAATCTGCATCTGAACGCTGCCTGCTCTTTCCTGTCCGGCGCCGCCGGTGTCCGTACCACCCGGCAGCGCCGCCGATTTCCGATTTCTGACCGAATATCCTGAAGCCTGACTGCCCTTCATTCCATTCAGTCTGTCACTACGCCTTTCTGCAGCATGATATTCGCATATAATGCCGTCTCGCCCGTAGCAATAATCGCATATACCTTCTTTGCCTCCTCATAGAAAGCAAATCTCTCAATATGTCCGATAGCCGCGGCTCCTCTCTCGTCATGAGCCGCCACAATCTCTTTATAGGTATCCCAGATCGGAGTCTCAACCGGATCTCCCTTCATAACCTCCATCAGATTCACCGGCTTCTCCACATAAGTATCAAGCGGGAACACGGTCAGGATCGCGTCCAGCAGCTCCGGCACGCCGTGGCCGTCGCACCGGATTACAATCGCGTCCTTTCCCATGGACTCGGCCGGAAAGTTTCCGTCCGAGATCACCAGGCGATCGCTGTGTCCCATCTCGCATAATACCTTTAAGAGCTCGGGAGATAAAATCTTCGGTATTCCCTTTAACATCCTGTTATCCTCCTGAATTCCTGATAAGCCTCTTCCCACCTGTCCGTATCCTGCGGCTCATAGGTTCTGATATCCGGCTCTCCTGCAATCATATTCCTTGCTTCCCGCAGATCCCTGATTGTGCCGTCCGCCATGAGCTGCAGCGCAATATTGCCAAGCACCGTTGCCTCGACGGGTCCCGCCACAACCGGCACGCCGCACGCCGATGCCGTAAAGGAGCACAGAAGCCCGCTCTGCGTTCCTCCGCCGACCATATGGATCGCGGGATAATCCCTTCCCGTACAGTCCACAATCTGCTCCAGCGTCACGCGGTATTTCATTGCCAGACTCTCATTGATACAGCGGACAATCTGTCCTTCCGATTCCGGAACCCTCTGTCCGGTCCGTCTGCAGTATTCCCGGATTCTCTCCGGCACATCGCCTGCGGGAACAAATTCCGGCGCATCCGGATCTATAAACGCAAGGAACGCTTCTTCCTCAGCCGCCAGCTTCTCAAGCTCCCCGAACGAGAATTCCCTGCCTTCGCGAGCCCACTGCCTTCGGCTCTCCTGAATCAGCCACAGCCCTATGATATTCTTCAAGAACGAAGCCTTCTTCCCGTATCCGCCCTCGTTCGTGATATTATAGGCCTCGGACTTCGGACCGATTAACGGAGCATCCAGCTCGGTTCCGAATAAAGACCAGGTACCGCAGCTGATAAAGATGAAATCGTCCGTCTTCGCCGGCACGCTCACGAGAGCACACTGCGTATCATGTCCCGCAACCGCAACGACCGGTACCGGATCAACGCCGAGCTCTTCGCAGATTCCGGGACTTAATTCCCCGATCCGGGTACCGCACGGCACAATCTCCTGAAAGATCCGCCGCGGCAGCCCGAGAGCCTCAATCACGCGATCCGACCATACGCCCGCCTTCGCGTCGAGCAGCTGGGTCGTGGAGGCGATGGAATACTCCGCCGCCTTCACTCCCGTCAGAAAATAGTTAAACAAATCCGGCGTCAGCAAAAGAGCATCCGCCCGCTTAAGCACTTCCGGCCTGTCAATCGCCAGGGACAGCAGCTGGAACGCCGTATTGATCTCCATGAACTGCAGGCCGGTTATCTGATAGAATTCCTCCTTCGAAAGCTTCTCAAATGCCTTCTCAAGCATTCCCGCGGTTCTCGCGTCGCGGTAATGAACCGGATTCTCCAGAAGCCGTCCATCCTTATCAAGCAGCCCGAAATCAACGCCCCAGGTATCCACGCCGATACTGTCAAAGCCTCCCGCATGCTTCGCCTTCAGGATTCCCTGCTTCACCTCATGAAACAGTCTGAGAATATCCCAGTACATCGTTCCGTTCACGATCACCGGATCATTGGGGAACCGGTGAATCTCGGTAAGCGCAATCTTTTCGCCGTCAAAGGTTCCGAGCATTGCCCGTCCGCTCGACGCTCCGAAATCAAATGCGAGGATTCTCTTTTCCTTCATGCGGATTCCTCCTTATTTGTAAAGAGGGCCGTAAGTCTTGCAGGCTCTGAAATCCTGTCCTTCCTTATCCATGCCGAACGCGTTCCATGCCGCCGGTCTGAAAATCTTCTCCTCCGGCACATTGTGCATGCAGACCGGAATACGAAGCATCGAGCACATTGTGATCAGATCCGCGCCGATATGCCCGTAGCTGATTGCTCCGTGATTCGCGCCCCAGTTATTCATAACGTCATACGCTGTCTTGAATGCTCCCTCGCCCGTTGTTCTCGGAGCAAACCAGGTGCACGGCCAGGTATAGTCCGTTCTCTTCCAGAGCTTGTCCGTTACCTCATCCGGCAAGGCAACCGTCCAGCCCTCGGCAATCTGAAGCACCGGTCCGAGACCCTTCACAAGGTTAAGACGAATCATGGTACACGGCATCTCGGCCTTCGTAACGAATCTGGAGGAGAATCCGCCTCCTCTGAAATATCCGTAATCCGCGGCATTCCAGGTGGTCGCCTTCATAATGGCCTCCTGATCCGCCTCGGTTACATTCCACCATTCCTTCATCACGCCGTCGCCGTTCTCATCCTTTGCCTCACCGCAGGCATCCAGGCAGGCCGCTCCGGAGTTAATCAGATGAATAAATCCGCCCGCTTCCTTCGCGACGCCGGTAACCTCATACCCGGTCGCCTTCTTAACCGCTTCGGGGCTCCAGTAAGTACGCACATCCGCAAATATCTGGGCACGGTTGGTCAAAAGCTTCATGAACAGCATGCCCAGTCCGTTCAGCACATCGTTCTCGGTTGCCAGTATGTAAGGCTCTCTTGCGCCGTTCCAGTCGAAGGAGGTATTCAGCATTGCCTCCGGGAAATCGCAGTTCGGATAGAAGTCCGTCCACTGTCTCTGGCCCTGGAAGCCCGCCGCAATCGCGTTATGGCCGACCATCTCTTCCTCGCAGCCTTCCGGAAGATTCTTGTTGCCGCACATGAGATCCTTAATGATGCACATCATCTTAACCACGAATTCCCAGGTCTCTTCCTTCTGGGCATCCGTCTTATGCAGCCATTCCGGATTCTTGTCAAAGCCTTCAATGCACTTCTCCTTTGTCCATGCAAGCGCCTTCTCATACTCTGCCTTATCATAGATGCCTTCGGTCATACGGCGGATAATCTCCACCTCGTCCACAGACTCGACTCTCATTCCGAGATACTCTTCGATAAAGGCCGGATCAATGATAGAGCCGCCGATTCCCATACAGATCGAGCCGATCTGCAGATAAGACTTGCCTCTCATCGTAGCAACGGCAACGGCCGCGCGCCCGAACCGAAGCAGCTTCTCCCTGACATCCTCAGGGATCTCGGTGTCATCCGCATCCTGAACGTCATGTCCGTAGATACCGAACGCAGGAAGTCCCTTCTGCGCATGAGTCGCCAGAACGCTTGCCAGATATACGGCGCCGGGACGCTCCGTACCGTTGAAGCCCCATACGCCCTTAATTGTCTTCGGATCCATATCCATCGTCTCCGCGCCGTAGCACCAGCAGGGAGTTACCGTCAGTGTAATATCAACTCCGGCTTTCTTAAATTTCTCCGCGCATGCGGCCGTCTCGCCCGCGCGTCCAATCGTAGTATCGGCAATGATAACCTTTACAGGCTCGCCGTTGGAGTATCTCAGGTTCTCGGTGAACAACTTCGCCGCCGATTTTGCCATGTTCATCGTCTGCTCTTCCAGAGACTCCCTTACCTTAAGAGGTCCTCTTCTTCCGTCAATTACAGGACGGATTCCAATTACCGGATAATCGCCGATTAATCTGTTCTTAGCCATTCTTTCCTCCGTTCCGAAGCGCCCTGCACAGAGACCGCGGGGCCGTCCCCATACCGGCGGACTGCAGCGCTTCTATACAGTCTTCCGGAATCTGGTCTCTGCCGTTCCTATGTCTTAGTGGATTCTCTTTCGCGTTGTCTGATCATGTCATAAAACGCTGATATCTATAATATACACTTGATCCCCCGGTAATTCTTGTGCTATAATAGCAAATAATATAACAATATTCACATTTGGAGCCCCTATGCATTACATCAGATATAAAGAAACGAAGCAGCGCGGAACTCTGCATTTTCCAATTGAATATTATCATGTGAACAGCCGCCACCCCCAATATACCATGCCCTACCACTGGCACGAAGAGATTGAGCTGATTCGCATTCTCTCCGGAACGCTTGAGGTTACGCTGGAAGAAACTTCATTAACCGCGGGAGAGGGAGATTTTCTGATCATCAACAGCGGGGTCCTCCACGGCGGACTTCCGGATCACTGCGTGTATGAATGCATGGTATTCGATACCGGATTTTTGGGCGCGCACCCGCTGTATACGGATATTCTTCACCCTCTTGAGGAACAGAAGATGCGGTTCTCGGAATATTATCCGGCGAAAGACGACGAGATTCACGCATCCGTCCGGCGCCTGTTTCATGCCATGAGCGGGAAGCAGGCAGGCTATGAGCTGATCACGCTCGGCGCCCTGTATGAAATATTCGGTCATATCGTATCCGGAGGGCTGTATTCGCTGGCAGACACCGAAACCGTATCCGTTCACCGCCATGTGGCGCTTCTCAAACAGTCCCTGCGCTACATGGAACAGCACTATTCCGAAAAAATCACTCTGGACGAGCTGGCCCGGACGGCCGGTCTCTCTCCCAAATATTTCTGCCGGTTTTTTCAGGAAATGACAAGGCGCACACCGATGGATTATCTGAATTATTACCGGATTGAACGGGCGTGCTTCCTGCTGGTGAACACCGATCGTTCCATAACCGAAATTTCGTTCGACTGCGGGTTCCGGGATTTAAGCTATTTTATCAAGACCTTTAAGCGTTATAAGGGCGTAACTCCGAAACAGTACCTGAAAGAACCAATATAAGCCGGATGTCTCTTCCGGAAGCCTGCTCATAATTTTTTTCGTCATTTTATATAAGTTTTACTTTCTTTTTTCATAAAAACGAATTATAATAGAGGCAACAGATTATTTTGGCCGGGTTATGTTTAATCATCCGGCAGAATGTGAATACTGATCTTGGAAAACCGAAAGGAGTATCGTATTATGAAAAAGTTCTGTAAAGTTTTACTCGGTGCAGCTTCTGCCGCTGCCGTAATCGGAGGCGTATGTCTCTTTCTGAAGAAGGTGGTGTTCAAGAAGAATTCTGACGGGGAATTCGACGATTTTGACGATGATATGGACGATTTCGAGGAGAACGACGGCGCGGACGAGAACAGGGAATATGTATCCATTAAGATAACCTCCGAGGAAGAGAAGCCCGAAGAGGAGAAGAAGGCGGAAGAACCCGAACAGAAGGAAGAGAAGGAAGCATAATCATACCAGACATACATCCTGTAAAGACAAGGCGAAAGCCCCTCCCGGACGGAGCGGATTCTTTCGCCTTATTCTTTATCCATTGCGTATCCTTATCTTCCCGGCTTAAAGGTACCTTCCACATCCGACCAGTGCTTATCCGCATGATCAAGCAGCCTTTCGGCCTGCTCCATCGACATCTGCGGATAGAACAGGAACAGACTGTGGGAGCCGTATTTCTGAACAATTCTGTCCGTGTTTCTGATCCAGTCCTCAAATGTGCCGCTGTATACCTTCACCCAGAGCGACTTTCCTGCCGCTCTTGCCTTATCATAGATGATATCCCACTC
>DVNP01000269.1 GCA_018714285.1 Candidatus Caccomorpha excrementavium
CATTCTTCTCTACCTGCCCGGCAAACCGGTGGATCTCCTCCTCAATATTCTCCTTTGTCACAAGCCGTTCCGTAACGGTCTCAAAGCCCAGGCTTCTCAGATAATTCATCTGTTCAAGCCGGGTCTGAAACGGGGTATCCTCCGTACCATCAGGCCTTTTTCGCGAAACCAGCGCGAATGCAAAAAAATTAACATCCCTCTCTGCCGTGATCTGATTGTTCAGCTGTCTGACCGTCCCGCTGCACAGATTCCTGGGATTCTTGTATCTGGCATCCACATTCTCGATCCGCGCGTTGATTGCTTCAAAATCCGAATAACGAATCACTGCTTCTCCCCGCAGCGTCATCTCACCTGGATAGGAAATCGCAAGCGGAATATTCCTGAATACCTTCGCATTATTCGTAATTACTTCGCCGATCTCCCCGTTTCCGCGCGTAACCGCTTTGAACAGACGGCCCTCCCGATACGTAAGCACGATGGTAAGCCCGTCCATTTTCCATGAGAGCAGCCCTTCCCTGTCCTTCAGCCAGGCCGCAAGCGCCTCCGGATCCTTGGTCTTATCCAGGGAAAGCATCGGCGTCTCATGCCTCTCCTTCGGCAGTTCGCTTAAGACCTCATAACCGACCTGTACCGTCGGGCTTCCCGCATATACGATACCGGTTTTCTTCTCCAGCGCGGCCAGCTCGTCATATAATTCGTCATACTCAAAGTTGCTCATAATCTCCCGGTCTTCCTGGTAATATGCTTTCGCGGCGAGCTTCAGCCGTTTTGTCAGCTCTTTTTGTCTCTGCAAATCGTCCATACGTTCTCCTTTCTATCCGCGCGGCCTTCCCTCCCTGCGTTTTCCCGCGTACGCCGCTTTTTTGTTCACTTCCGCGAAAGAAGCGTTCTTAACGGATCCTTCCAGCATCTGCTTCAGTCTCGCAAGCTCCTGATCCGTCACATTGCGCCATCCTCCGCACTTTAAATGTCCAAGTGATATATTCATAATCCTTACGCGCACAAGGCGCCGTACCCGATACCCGAAATACTCGCACATTCGTCTGATCTGACGGTTCATTCCCTGTGTCAGAATAATACGAAAGGTATCCGTGTCAACCGCTTCTGCCCGGCAGGGGCGTGTTACCGTTCCAAGAATCGGCACTCCCTGCGACATTCCCTTCAGAAATTCCTGTGTAATCGGTTTATTCACGGTTACGATATACTCTTTCTCATGATAATTTGCGGCTCTGAGAATCTTATTCACAATATCCCCGTCATTCGTCATAAGAAGAAGCCCTTCGGAATCTTTATCCAGCCTGCCGATCGGAAAGATTCTTGAGCCGTAATTCAGGTAATCAATTACATTATCCCTGACCCGCCGATCGGTCGTACACTCAATCCCTCTCGGCTTATGAAATGCAATCAGCACCAGCTTTTCTTCTTTTTTAATCTCCTGATCTTCGCATACAACCCGGTCCCCCGGATAGATCCTGGTTCCCACCCCGGCCGGACTCCCGTTCACGAGAACCTTGCCGGCGGCAATCAGCCGATCCGCGGCTCTGCGCGAACAAAGTCCGGAATCTCCCAGATATTTGTTCAGCCTGATGCCTTCCTCATCCTGCGCAGCTTCCCGGCCATTGATATAATCCTTCTTTTTTCCGGCCATATTCGTCCCTCTCTTTTTCCTTCCTCCGGCGCTCCGTACGGAAACAAAATTTTTCCTGTGTCCGCATCCTTCGCTTCCTCCGGACAAATATCCTAGATATTATAGCATATATGTCTTCTGATTGTAAGCATATGCCTCAAAATATTTCGTTGGATTTTACAAATTTATAATACCATTTTCCCTGTTCTTCCGTGAAAATAATCCTTGCTTCCGGGTAATTCCTCTGTTATAATAATACCAGTTATTAATTCTGATTTAAATCTAAAGCTTCCGGTTTATAATCCTTGCTTTTACTTCCGGAATTTTAGGCAAGGGCTTCATATGGCCGTTCACCGTCACTTATTTACAGTATACAGGAGGTATGAATGAGAACAACGAATTCCAATAACAAACTTTCCTATGACGAATTCAAAGAGCTGTGCAGATCCGAAATTGCCGCAAGGCTCGGCAGCGGACACCAGGTTACGCTGGTTCAGATTTATAAGAATAATTCCGTCTGTCTGGACGGAATTGTTATCAGACAGTCAGGCGCTCCCTTAGGGCCTAATCTGTATCTGAATGACGAATATGAGGCATATCTGGACGGAAAAGAGACAGAAACCATTATCAAAGAACTGATTTTAAGCTATCATACTTTTCTAAAGACGGCCGTTCTGCCAAAGGAAGGCCTCTCCTTTGAATTCGGGCAGATCCGTGAGAGAATCATCTACTGTCTGGCGGCAAGAGAATCCAACCGGCACATTCTTGAACAGTCCCCGCATATTCCGTATCTGGACTTTGCAATCCTGTTCCAGTGTCTGATTACGGCAGATGATACCGGTATCGGAACGGTCCGGATTACGAATGAACACATGGCGTACTGGAACACCTCCCTCCCGGAACTCTATGCCTGCGCCGCCGGGAACACGGCCCGCCTTCTGCCTCCCAGACTGTTCCCCATGTCAGATCTTCTCGTATATGCCGCTTCCTCTCCCATGTACGTCCTTACGAATACATTCGGACTTCAGGGCGCCTCCTGTATTCTGTATGACGGGATTCTGAAGGAATTCGCGCAGAAGATCGGATCCGGCTTTTTCCTGCTTCCGAGCAGTATTCATGAATTCCTTCTGCTCCCTTCCTCCGGCATATGCTCCGGGCCGGACTCTGACAGGAAGCTGCAGGAAGAAAAAGACGCCCTCTCGGCAATTGTCCGGGAAATTAATTCCACCCGGCTTAAGCCCGAGGACGTCCTTACCAATCACGCCTATTATTATGATCCGGATACCGATACGATCCGGTAAGCTCCCTGCTCTTCCTTAAGCTGCGGATTATTCCTTGGGAACCGCGGGAGAACTGAGCTTCGTATAGAACTCGGCCAGCGCTTCGTCTTCCTCCAGAGCCGATTCCAGCCTGTCACTTACGTCACTGATCAGATCCTGCACTTCCTGAGTTGCGCGCGCTTCCTCAATATATGACAGGGTCTCATCGGAGATCTCTCCTAATACCACTCTGGGACTTCCGGTCTCGTCACACGTGACATAAAACTCATCCAGCGCAGGAGCAAGCGTATCAATGCTGGTAATCTTCATCTCATGATATACATATACAATATAATCAATATCTCCCTCCGCCGGCTTGACATAACATTCCGTATTCTCATATTCCTCAATATATTCTGTCTTCCTCTGAAGCTTGTCCAGTTCAATATAGGACGTATCCGTAACCAGCTCTTCAAACTCATCCATGTCACAGGTCAGCTTTGCCGAGAGATAACTCTCCATCAGCGTATCAATCTCATCATATCCGGCCGTCTCAAGAGGAACCTCCAGCGGATCCACAACAGCCTCCGGATCCACACTGACAACAGAAGGCGTACTGTCAAGAGAAGCTCCCAGCTGCGGAAGAAGCGAAAACCCGGATCTCTGCACCGCTCCGAACTCTTCGTCCGCATTCAACGCCTCCGTCTCCTGCTGTGATGCCTCCGGCAGCTGAACATCCGGCGAATTGAACGAGAATGCCGCCATTCCCACGCCCATTGCCGTCATTGTTAACGCTACGATCCACTTTGTATATTTTATCTTCATTTCACATATCTCCTTATCATAAAACCAACCTGTAACCTGCCTTGTCTTATCATATCAAATATGCAGGGAAAAATCAAGCTCGAAATTACAATCTTGTAACATATTTAATAAATTTGTAATATTTAGGAGGTTCTTCGCTGCGGCGCGTATCGATTCTTCTCCGGGACATGTATTGTCACGGGAACCTCTCCATAAAAAATGCGGGAAATCTGACATTCAGACTTCCCGTTTTTCTGTCCGCACAATACAAAATGCACCTGGAGGGACTCGAACCCCTGACACATGGCTTCGGAAGCCACTGCTCTATCCACTGAGCTACAGATGCAT
>DVNP01000270.1 GCA_018714285.1 Candidatus Caccomorpha excrementavium
GAGGACTCCGCAGAGCTTCAGATTGTCGGAGTTGAGAATCTTGTCAGTTTGGAGACGAAGAACGCCGGTTCCTCCGGCGGGAAGCCGATTACGATTCGGGATCTGATTAAATCTTCGCTTCGTATGCGTCCCGAACGGATTGTAGTAGGAGAGGTGCGTGGGGAAGAGGCACTGGATATGCTTCAGGCTATGAATACCGGGCATGACGGATCCTTATCGACCGGTCACGCGAATTCCGCAAGGGATATGTTAAGCCGTCTGGAGACCATGGTGCTTCAGGGAGCCGCCGCGCTGCCGCTGGAAGCGATTCGACAGCAGATTGCCTCTGCGCTTGATATTATTATCCATCTGGCCAGACTGCCGGATCACAGCAGGAAGACAATGGAGATCACTCAGGTTCTGGACTATAAGGACGGAGAGATCCGGCTGAATCCCCTGTTCGTATTTCAGCAGGATCCGGACTCTACGCCAGAGAAGGTTACGGGAAGACTGGTAAGAACCGGCAACAGACTGGAGAATCCGTTCAAGCTGGAGCTGGCGGGAAAGAAGCTGGATCTGTAGACACATTCTGACAGCAGGGAGGCTGCGTATGAAGAAGGAAAAAGAGAAAAGGACGAAGAGGTCAAAGCCGGCTCCCGCGCCGCAGTATTATACTTCGGCCGTTAATATTCCGGTAAGGAATTATGAGGTATATTATCTGAGCGCAGGAGAGAAGATTCTTTATTTTCTGCTCGCATTTGCGGCAGGAGGCGCCGTGGCGTATCTGTTCTACGGCGGAGTCGGGAAGAATGAATTCGGAGAGGCAACAACGGTTACATGGATATGGAATGTGTCCATTATTATGATTTGCGGTCTGATCTGCGGCAGGGTCTATCTTCCGATCCGCGCCGGACAGCTGATGAGAAAGCGTAAGGCGGCGTTGGCAAATCAGTTCCGGGATCTGCTGGATGCGCTTTCCACTCTGCTGGGAAGCGGCGCGAATATACAGACTGCGTTCTTTGACGCCTATGATGATTTGAGTATGCGTTATATGGAGGGGGAGGATATTCTGAAGGAGCTTGCAAATATTAACGCGGGAATACGGCGGAATATTGATATTGGCGCTCTGATCAGGGACTTCGGAAACCGGAGCGGGATTGATGATATTAAGAGCTTTGCCGACGTATTCGAAATCTGCGGCAGAAGCGGGAATTACAGAGAGGTAATCCGCAGTACGCATCATATTATATCGGATAAGATGGCGGTTGAGATGGATATAGAGACATCTATGTCGGCTGCGAAAATGGAACAGAATATGATGTCCGTGATGCCGGTTATTCTGGTGGCGCTGATTAAAATCAGCAGTCCGGAGTTCTCGGCGAATTTCTCTACCGTGACGGGAATTATCTCAACAACGGTCGCAGTTATATTGTTTGTGGCGGCCGCGCTGATTGCGAAGGCAATTATGAATATTAAAGTATAAGGAGGGCCGGGTATGACGATAGAGCAGGGAATTATGGCGTTTGGAACTGTTGTTGCGCTGATTTATATTGTGATTCTGCTGTCCGCCTCCGTATATGACGATCATCTGATGTACCTTGAGAAGGAGAAGGATACCTATCGGTTCTTCTGGCTGTATGGAGTAGGACTTCAGCTTGCGAGGATGACGGGAAGGCTTTTGACAGATCAGGGGAAGGGGACGGAAGCAGGGGAAGAGGAGAGTGAGGGGCAAAGGCCCGGGAGAAGGATGGAGAAGCCGGAGGGATCATCCGGCGCGGGGATGAGCCTGAGAGGCCGGAAGAGAAGACAGATTCTCGAACTGCTGTATGGCCCGAAGAGTGTAGTCTATTACTATAATATTATTACGGCGCAGCAGTATACGGCAGCCGCTACATTGATTGTCCTTGGATTTGCGCTGTATGGATGTTCGGGAGAGATTATTATTATTCCGGCAGCAGTATTCTTTGCGATCTGTATTGCGTACTATCTGGGGGATTTACCCCTGCGTAAGCTTACGGAACGGAATGAGGAGCTGCTTTCCCAGCTTCCGGACGCGGTGTCAAAGCTGACTCTGCTTACGAATGCCGGGATGATTCTCAAGGAAGCCTGGGATACAGTCGGGAAGGCGTCGGACGGAATTCTCTACCGGGAGATGAGGCGGGCAACCCTTCGGATGACAAAAGAAGGTCTCTCGGAAATCGAGGCGTATGAGGAGTTTGGAATGCGGTGCGGGCTGCCGGAGATTAAGAAATTCGCCGGAACCATCGCACAGGGGGTACAGCGAGGTAACAGGGAGCTTGCCGTTATGTTAAAGGAGCAGAACCGTGAGGTTTGGGATATCAGAAGGAACCATGTGAAGAGGAAGGGGGAACAGGCATCCGGAAAGCTTCTCGCGCCGATGTTCATTATGTTCTTCGGGATTCTGATCATCGTGGTTGTTCCGATCTTCACGAACCTTGGATTTTGACAATAACGGCCGGCCGGGAGCCGGCTGTTATGGCAATAAATTATATTCTACATAAAATAAGGAGGATACTGGTATGTATGCGACAAGTGTGTATTGGAAGAATTGGCTGAGGCTGCAGATGGCAAAGCTGAGGGATGAGGAAGACGGGGGAATTGGGATGATTGAGACTGTAATTATGATTGGGATTGTGATTGTGCTGGCGATTGTGTTCCGGGATGCAATCAAAGACTTTATTGAAAGAATTATTTCAAACTTTACAAATGAGCTTGAGGGTCAGGATGTCCCTGATATTATGACCACCTGATATTTTCATCTGCGCTTCTGATAGATAGGATGAAATGAATTAGCAGCAAATTTGGTTATATGTCAGGGGCGCAGGCTTTCGTAACAACGCTCATACTCCGGATGATTGAAAATCAAGAATTGGAGGATGATATGGATAGAAAACATAGTGTAAGGGATCTTCTCTCACGAATTCCGGATGAGAGCGGGGTGATGATCATTGAGGCGACCTTTATTTTCCCTGTCGTTCTGTTTGTTCTGTTCTTCATTATCATGACCGGAAATCTGTATCTGCAGATTGCAAGAGTGGATGATATTGTGACGCAGGCCGCGATTAGAGGAGCGAAGTATATCGTGAATCCAAAGACAGAGGAGATGGAGGAGACTGGAAGCGTACCTGTCGAGGCGTACCGGCTTGAGCCTTATCGTTATATCTTCGGTGATTTCTCAGAGATAGAGGCGCAGATTACACGCGAAGTTCGTTCGGAGATTGAGGAAGGCGGGATGAACTTCTTTGCTGGGATGGAGCCGAAGGTTATCAATGGCGGAGAACCGGTTGCGGAATATGTCAGCCATATCGTCTATTCCGAGTTCATTGTAGAGGTTCGCTACACCATTCAATTTCCGATCCCGTTCTGGGGTATGGAGGAGCTGATGGAGATTGAGGCTTCATCCCGGGCGGTCGTTTCCGTTAACGACAGTCCCGAATTCATTCGCAATGTAGATATGGTTGTCGATCTGGTGAGCAGAACCCGGCTTGGGGAGGCCATCAGCGAAGCCTTCGAAACGGTAAACCGCTTTATCCGCCAGTTCGCCGGATCATAAGCGGGTCCTAAAGCAGCGGGATCTTTGGCGCCCGTAGAGAAGCACAGGAGAGGGAGGGAGAGATGAAAAGGTTTTTTCACAAACAAAAGGGAGCGTTTACAGTATTCCTGATACTAATACTGGTTCCAATGCTTGTGATATCCGAAATCATGATCGACGCGTCCAGAATGATGCTTGCCAGGACCGTGGCGTATTCCGCCGCGGATTTGGCGCTGAATACGGCGCTTACGAACTATGATTCCGTCCTCAAGGATATGTATGGCCTGTTCTCAGTATCCCAGAGCAGGGATGAGCTGTTCGAGAACCTGGAAGGGTATTACAGGCAATGTAT
>DVNP01000271.1 GCA_018714285.1 Candidatus Caccomorpha excrementavium
TCCGAGCCACAGCGCAAGCTGCAGCGCTTCTGTTCCCACTGCCAGAATCAGCAGCGCGGCAAACGTCTTCCTGATATTCCGGAAGCCCGGAAACAGGCACGGAAGCAAAAACCCCATCGGCATGAACGCAAGAAAGCTTCCGCCCAGATTTCTGACAACAGTATCCACATTGATGGTCTGATCAATCAGACGTCCCACATACTCTGCCATGCTGGTAAACGGCATCAGATTTACCGAGCGTCTGATAAACTGCGCGTAATCCGCATAGACATCCCAATATCCATGCTTGTTAAGAAACAGCATATAGACCAGCACAGCAAGATATACCGGAAACAGAAGCCTGCAGATCATATTGCAGCATCGCTTAAAAAATAAATTCATGAAAACCGCTCCTTTCTATCGGCTATTCTTTTATTTATTATAACTCTATCACACTTTTTTCTCTGGGTCTTTCTTTTGCACTAAATGCATGAAATTCTGCATTAAACGTCTTCCTTTTCCTGTCTGTCGTCCCCTTCGGACAACACAAAGATTTCAGATACAATCCGGACAGCATAAATGCCGCAGAACCATTCCAAAGAACGTTCTGCGGCATCCCAGTCACGCATGCTGCAAATCATTTACGCCGGACAGGAACCTCTCAAAGTCCAGCCTTCCGTTACTCCTTCTTCTGCTCCTTCTCTTCTTTCTCTTCCTGTCCGTCCTTCTTCTGTCCGGACCGCTTTCCCGGCCTGCGAAGAATTCTTCTTGCTGCCAGTACGGCAATCACAATAACAACCGTGCAGAATATCAGGTACAGACAATTCGTCACCAGCCAGACCGCCGCATCCTGAAGGCCCTCTTCAATCTCACGAAGCGTATTCGAGAATCCGCGGCTCATCCTGTCCGCAAGCGTCTGAGGCGCCTCTCTCGTAACCTCAATGACCTCCTCGATTGACATGGTTACGGTAGAATAATCAACCAGATTGTCATAGGTCCGAAGCTGAGACGCATAAGATTCCAGCTGATAGCGCACGGAGCTTAAGCGTTCCTCCAGCGCGATAATATCCTCAATCTGATCCGCCCTCTCAAGCAGGGCAAGCAGTCTCTCCTGCTCAATCTCAAGCGCTTCCCTGCGGCTCTGTGTATCCACATAAGTGAGCGTAATATCCTCCACATCCCGGGTCTCGTTCACCACATTGCCGAGACTGCCGACCGTACTTAAAAACGTCTCAAACTGATCCGCGGGGATTCTTGCCGTAATCGAACCGAACCGTCTGGTATTCCCGTAATAATACCCTCCGCTGTTGTTCTCCATGGATTCGATATAACCGCCGAGCCGTTCAATCTCTTCTCTGACCTGCTGCATGAAGACATCGTATTCGAGAGTCTCCACCGTCAGATCCGCATTATAAATTAACTTTCTCGCGGTATCGGGGACACTGACGGATTCCCCCGTATCCGTATCTACTGCCTCAGTCTTCCATTCCCCGATCTCCTGCGCTGCGGAAGAATCCCATCCCATCGCTGCGGATGTGGTATTCATCATGATCTCGCCGGCGGAATCATTTGACGCGGAATTATCTGACGACGCGCAGCCGGCAGCCGTCAATACCAGACACAGACACCAAATCAGTACCATCCGGATTCCTAATCTTTTCTTTCCAGTCTTCATTCTCCAATCCTCCTTTGCCATAGCATACACTGCACATCATGATTTCTTTCTTCTGAAGATTAGACGAAGAGACCTTCGGATCGGTTCCCGGCCGGCAGATTATTTTATCGGATTCGTCCCTTCAGCGCCAGGTACTGATCAAAGATCAGACGGCTGATCTTCGCGCCGAATTTTGTTGCCGGATGACCGGAGTAATAGATCGGATCATAAAACTTCTTATTCATCAGAACAATCACATAGCTTCCATAAGGCGTTGATACGATACCTCCATCATTCCTGCAGGCGTTCATGCTTCCGCTCTTGCTCGCAACCCAGATCAGCTCCTCATCCCCCGTATCCTCGGAATCCAGGAAATACTGGGGCAGATCCCCGGTCAACATGGAATTATAATGCTGCATCTTTAAGATCTCAAGCATCTTAGCCGACGCTTCCCTGCTCACCAGCTCCCCTGCCGCAATTCGCTCGAACATAACCGCGTAATCCCTCGGAGTCGTGGTTCCGAGCTTATCATATGCTTCAAAATCAATCTTGTTATGCAGAACCGTATCCTTCAGTCCCTGCTTCTGAATGAATTCATTGATTGTATCAAGTCCAAGATAATCAATCATCATATTGGTCGCAATATTGTCGCTGATAATAATCATCAGCGTCGCCACATTCACCGCGGTCATGGTTACGCCAAGCTCCAGGCTCTTTAAGATTCCGCTTCCGTTGATATAATTCTCCTTCGTATAAGTTAACATATCCGAAAGACTCTTATGTCCCTTCTCAACCTCGTCGAACAAGGTCCCCAGAATGAAGACCTTGCAGCAGCTCGCAGTTTCAAACAGCTCTCCGGAATTAATCTCCAGAATATTTCCCTTTCTGTCATTCACATAAATACCCATGGTTCCGTCATAGCTTGCAAGCTCCGCCTTAATTCTTTCTTCCAGTGTAATCTCTCTCATTGATTTTATCCTTTCCATACTTCCTGATACAGATTCAGTACATTCTTATAAAAAATCCCTTCTATCTCCGCCTGCCCGAGACCCGCCTTCCACAAAGCATCCTCCAGAACCGGCAGGAAAGACGCATCCTTCAGATCCGGATGCGTCTGAATCCCGTCAAAATCCGATCCCAGGCCGATGCATCCATAGCCTCCGATGTTCCCGATATACAGGATCTGATCTACGATCTGAGACAAGGTCCCTTCCGGATTCTCCTTCTTCCAGAACT
>DVNP01000272.1 GCA_018714285.1 Candidatus Caccomorpha excrementavium
TGTAGTGTAGCTTCTCGCTTTTAGTATAGAGCAAAACAAAGAGGAAGTCGAAACTTTCATCACTATTTGTGCCGCCAACTGAAAGGCGGCGGAATGGAGATTTTCATGAAGTATTTACAGGCAGTTACAGATTTTATATTTGTTGAAGACGAACCGGAAGAAAGCGATATCATCTTTGTTCCCGGCAATACAAGCCCTCTGCCGTCAGAACGGGCCGCCGGACTCTATAGAGACGGGTTCGCTCCCCGTATTCTCCCATCCGGCAGGTACCAGAAAGTGCTGGGATATTTTCCCGGCCCTTCCTTAAAGCAGGAACAGTACTACGGAAGCTATGAAACCGAATGGGACTTCATGCGGGATGTACTGCTTCAGAACGGCGTGCCCGATACGGCCATACTGAAAGAAAACATGGCGCAGTATACCCTCAGGAATGCGCAGCTGTCAAAGGAAGTCCTCGAGCTTGCGCATATTAAGGTACACCGCGCCATTCTATGCTGTAATCCATACCATGCCCGCCGCTGTCTGATGTATTATTCCATGGTATTCCCGAACACAAAGTTCCTGGTCTGTCCCGCGAAGGATTCGCCCGTCACCCGTGATAACTGGCAGGAAAGTGAATCCGGACTTAAGACGGTTCTCGGAGAAGTGGAACGCTGCGGAAGGCAGTTCGCATTCATGCTGTGCGGCCCGCAGGAAGGAATCTTTGAACCGTAATATTCTCTACGCCGTGATTCCTACAACACCTCCCGGGCTGCCTTACGCGCGCATTGCTTCAGATACCGGTATCCCTTCTCCACGGAATCCCATGCGGTCGGGATCGACACTTCATCTTCCAGAATCAGCCACTGCGCTCCGTTCTCCTGCGCAGCCCGGATAATTTCCGGGAAGTCAAGCGTCCCTTCTCCGGCCGTCACTTCCCGTTCGCCGGCCCCGTCCTTCATATGGATCAGAATACAGCGGCCGGAGTATCTGCGTATAAACCCGGCAGGATCCTCGCCTCCCCGATATACCCAGTAGATATCCGGCTGCGGATGGATCCCCGTTTCCCCGAAGATACGCTCCAGCGCATTCACTCCTTCAAATCTTCGGAACTCATGTGCATGATTATGATAATGGAATACAAATCCTTCCGCGATCAGCTTCCTTTCGATTCCGTGAAGCTCCTCCACGGCCGCGTCAATCTCCTCCTTCGAACCCAGCCCGCAGAAAGGACATACAATATTGTAATTCCCCAGGATCCGATTATAACGCATCACTTCGGGGAGCCGGTTCTTCAGCTCTTCATATCCGGTATGGCTTCCCACGGCCTTCAGTCCTCTCGCGTCCAGCTCCCGCTTCATCTCCTCTGCCGGCACTCCGAAAAATCCCGCGAATTCAACTCCCTCAAATCCAATCCTCGCCGTCCGTTCCAGTACCGCCCTGTAATCCGCCGCCATCTCCTTATGAACGGAATACAGCTGCAGGGCAATCGGCAGTTCTCTTCCCATTTTCATTTCCTCCTTTACATCCGGCTTCTACACCCGGTTCATCTTCAGCTGCGCTTCCACAAGGCCGTAATAGATTCCCTTCTTCGCAAGCAGCTCATCATGTGTTCCCATCTCCGCAATCTGATGTCCTTCTATTACAATCAGCCGGTCCGCCTTACGCAGGGTAGACAGCCGGTGTGCAATCGCGAATGTCGTTCTTCCCTCGGATAAGCGTCCGAGCGCCTGCTGAATCAGATACTCGCTCTCCGTATCAAGATTCGAGGTCGCCTCATCCAGTATCAGAAGCTTCGGATTATTCAGAATGGCTCTCGCAATCGCGATTCTCTGCCGTTCGCCGCCCGAGAGATTATACCCGTGCTCACCGACATAGGTATTATATCCGTCCGGCATCTTGCAGATAAAATCATGCGCGTTCGCAGCCTTTGCCGCGCGTATCACTTCCTCATAAGTCGCGTCCGCTTTGGAGAAACGAATATTGTTCAGGATCGTTCCGGCGAACAGGAAGGTCTCCTGCAGCACCACGCCAATCTGGGAATGAAGACACTCCTGGCTGATGAGACGGATATCCGTCCCGTCAATCAGCAGCTCCCCTCCCGTTACGTCATACAGACGCATCAGCAGATTAATCAATGTGGACTTCCCGGCGCCGGAGGATCCGACCAGACCGATCATCTCTCCCTTCTTCACTTTGAAGCTGATATTCTTCAGCACCGGCTCGTACGTCTTATAACCGAATTCCACATCTTTGAATTCCACCTCGCCCTGAATCTCAAAGCCGGCAGGATCCTTTGCCTCCTGTACCTCCGGCTCCTCATCCAGCACATCATAGATCCGGTCCAGGGAGGTCAGCATCTGCATGATGCTTCTCGGCAGATGAGTCAGACGGTTCAGCGGTCCGTACAGCAATCCGGTGTAGGTAATGAACTGCATCAGCTCTCCGGATGTCATCCTGCCGTCCAGCACGGAAATTCCTCCGAAATACGTCGCAAAGAATACGCCGATTCCGGTTATAAATGTAAGAATCGGATAGAACACCGCCCAGAAGATCTCATTTCTTTTCTGCGTCTTCGCGTATTCCTCCGCAAGCCTCTTAAAACGCAGCGTCTCGGACTTCTCCCGCCCGAAGGACTTGACCACGCGCATGCCGGATATCACATCGGACAGACCGCTCTTGATCTTATCCTCCTTGCGCCACTGCATCCGGAACATCCGGTTAATTCTGCGGCGCCACATTCTTGTAAGCAGAACCGAAATCAATACGAAGCCGGCAGATAAAAGCGTCAGCCACGGATGCAGGGATGCCATGCACACAAGCGCCCCTATCATGGTTATCAGCAGAGAGAGCATATTGCCGAAGACATCCTCCATGAAGCTGCGGATTCTTCTGGTATCGCCCACGACCCGGTTCATCAGATCTCCCGGCTTCCTGCTCTGCATAAAGGACAGCGACAGGGACTGTATCTTATTATACAGCTTTGCCCGGAGTCCTACGCTGATCCTCGCTCCGAGCGAAGCGCACCACAGGTTCTTTGTTACATTCACTCCAATAGTCAGAATCGTCAGGACCGTCATAACCGCGATAAACCGCCAGATATCTCCTATCGTTCCCTGCCGGTCCGTCAGCACCTCGTCAATCAGCCTCTGCTGTACCTCAGGACTAAGCAGGCTTAAAACGGACCCCAGTATCATGAATACCGAGACAGCCAGGAACTGTCCCCTGTAATCCCTGCACAGATCAAGGAACTTGCGAAGCTTCACCATTCTGCCGCTGCAGCGTGGACATTCCCTGGTCCCCGGAAGCGCTCTCCCGCATATCGGGCAGTACTTCTCCGGTTCTTTTGAGACGACCCGCTCCTTCTTTCCTTCCTTCAGCAGCCCCGCCCCCTTCGCGATATAGGCGAATCTGGCAAGATGGCGCATGGAAAACCGCGCGACCGCCGTATCCTTCCCTTCCATGACAACAACCAGAAGCCCGCTGTCTGCCTGATTCTCGCAGCGAATCTCCTCCCATTCCCCATACGGCAGATCCCGGATCAGCCGCCCCTTCTCAAATACCAGAAGCCTGCGGTCTGTGACCGCCACATAATTCCCCCCGCCCTCTTTTTCATTGCAAATCTTCTCCCTGTCCGCAACGGAAAGATCATAGGGAGAGCAATACCAGATCTCTTCCTCTCCGGCAATCCCCGCAAGAGCCCGAAGCTCCCCGGGCAGCCTGACATTCAGTTCCATGCCGCGTCATACCTCCCGCTACAAATACATATCCAGCTTCTTTTGTTCACCCGATCCAAGCTTTGTCACATCCTCGATTTCATACCGGTTCCCGTCCAGATCCGTAATAATCAGCCGGACGTCGGACAATGTCACAATCGCGCCGCCGCTCATCGGAATGACGAAATGAGCCTCTCCCATATCGGTAATCACATCAAAATACGCATACCCGTATTCGTCCCGGACCTCTGTGATCTTACGGATCTTCGGCATAAAATATCTCAGCTCAAGCTGCTCCCTGATAATCTGCGCCTGCTCCGGATCAAGCTCCGAGAGGGCGCGGATCACGCCGATCTCCTTCGCCTTCTCGTCCGGCTCCCGGATCGAGATATACTCCTCCGGCGCCGAGAACGGGAACGTGCGGTACACGCTGACCCTCTCATAGCTCTTATCCCGATATACGAGCGAAGCGAATCCTCCCTCTGTTCTTGCGAACCGGCTGTTCTCCTTCGTAAGATACCTCAGCTCCAGAAGCTCAGCCGACTGCGCCTCATATGCCTTCTCGTCGAATTCCGTGAATTCCTCCCGTCCGCGTCCTCCCGGACCTCTTCCGGGTCCCATTCCTCTCATAATACAATCCTTCCCTTCCTTCTGTCAGTCTGTCAGTACTTCCCTACTCGATTCCTCTCATCGCGAGTGCCTTGGTCTGAAGCTCCATCAGCTTATAATAGGTTCCCTTCAGTTCATACAGCTCCTGCTGCGTTCCTTCCTCGGTAATACGCCCGTCATCAATCACAATCAGATTATCGGCGTTCCTGAGGGTGGACAGCCTGTGAGCGATAGATAGCGTCGTCCTCCCGATTACCAGCTTCTCAAGGGACTCCTGAATCGCTTCCTCTGTCTCCGTATCGACCGACGCGGTCGCTTCGTCCAGAATCAGAATCCTCGGATTGCAGAGGATGGCTCTGGCGATTGAGATTCTCTGTCTCTCCCCTCCCGACAGCTCCCTGCCGGACGAGCCTATCATCGTATCATAGCCGTCCGGCATCCGGCAGATAAAATCATGCGCGCTCGCCTGCATGGCCGCGCGGATAATCTCCTCCCTCGTCGCTTCCGGCCTCGCATAAGCGATATTCTCCGCCACGGTCCCCATGAAGATATACGTCTCCTGCGATACCATAGCAATCTGGCGGTGCAGGCTGTCAAACGACAGATCCCGCAAATCAACGCCGTCAATCCGGATGCTTCCCTCCTGCGGATCATACAGTCTGGAAAGCAGATTCACAAGCGTGGACTTCCCTGCGCCGGATCGCCCGACAATTCCGAGCACCTCGCCCGCCTTCACCCGGAAGCTGATATCCTTAAGCACCGGCTGATTTACATCATATCCGAACGTTACATGGGAGAATTCAATCTCTCCCTCCACCCGTTCCGAAACCACCGGGTCCGCCTTCTCCTGAATTTCCGGCACGGCGTCAAGAATCTCAAAAATTCTCTCCGCGCTGTTCATGCTCTCCGTCCACATTCTGAATATATGGGACATGAATTCAAGCGGGCCGTTCAATTGTGACGCGTATCCGATAAACGTAATCAGAACGCCAATCTCCATCCCCGAATCGCCCCGCAGCACCATGACTCCTCCCAGTCCGATAATCAGCAGGGAAATCATATTCTGAACCACGGAATAAAGGGCGTAAAGGCGGTTATTATAGCCTACAACAGCCATCTCCGCCGACTTCACCCTGCCGTTATAGCCGCCGAAGCGCTTAATCTCCGCTTCCTCCTGACCGAACGCCCGGATCACACGCGCGCCCTTGATATTATCGTTAATCTGCGCGTTCATGCGCCGGTTCGCCCTGTGTCTCCTGCCGAAATAGGACCACAGTCTCGGAAGCATCCGGAAGCTCACCAGGAACAGCACCGGAAAGAAGACAACCGTTACGGCAGCCAGTCTCCAGTTCATCCGGAACATCACCGCGCAGGTCATTATAATCGTCAGAATATTAATAAAAAAATATGGAATCCCGTCGATAAAGAAGCCCGTCACATCAGTTGCGTCATCCAGCACCCTGGTCATCAGGCTTCCCGTCTGCCTGCTGTTAAAAAAGTTGATGGAAAGCTTCCCCATTGCCTCGAAGACCTTCCCCTTTATCTCTCTTACTACCTCCGGAACAATCCTGGCCGTAAGCGCTCCCTGAACAATGCCAAGCGCCTGATTCGTAAGCCGGGTCAGGAACATAACCAGAATCAGCATTCCAAGCATCAGGCCGAACTGCCCGGCCGGAAGCCCCACAAGCTGCATAAAGGCTTCATCCTTCGCAAGCACCTTGTCATACAGAATCGTTCCGTTCAGGTACGGCCATACCATGTTCAGTACCGCAACTCCTATATAGCATAACAGCATAATAACAAGCTGACCGAGATAAGGCCGGAAATAAGCCAGAATCCGCAGGAATACCGACTGCCTGTCCATACACTTCGGACAGATCTTCCGTTCCTGATCCGGATAGACCGTACCGCACTTCGGACAGCGCTCCTTCTTCTTCTCCATCCGGAATACATCCTCTGTGATCTCCTCCCCGCGCGCGCGCATGGAGCAAAGCCTCTCAAGCATCAGCATGTCGGACATACAGGCATTCGAGAAGAGGACAAGCCGTTCCTCCTTCCCCTCCTGCCCGGCCGCAAGCATTCCGCCTCCGATATCCCGAAGCACGGCAATCCGGACTGATTCATTCAGCGCAAGCGACTTCTTCTTCACAATTCCCCTTCGGTTCTTATCCCTTCCCCGGGCCGGGCCTTCCGCCTCCAGAATCAGAATCGAATCCCGGATCATCAGCACCATTCCTTCCCCATACTCTCCTTTGTCTCCCCTGTCATACCTTGCGGCATAGCAAAGTCCGGAAACGGGAATTCCCTCCGTCTCCAGGAACTTCCCATATTCCTCGGGCAATTCAATCGTTCTCATCTCTCCTATGTACTCCTCCGCAGTTTTGTCTGTTCTCTCTTTCCCATACTCCTCCGGCAGTTCAGGACGCCTCCTCTTACCCAGGCGCTCCTCTTTTATTCCCCGGAGCATTCTCCCGTATTGAATGTAAGCATCCCTGTATACAAAACATGCGTTTATTATATTTGATCTCTATTCTAATGTAAAGAGAAATTAAACATTTTTTTGGTTATATTAGACGTTTTATCATTAATATTTTGATTATATTATATTTATAAATTTATGCTGCGAATAAAATGATACTTTATAGAACCCTTGTCAGTCTTCAAATCTCCTATTGCAAAATTTCCGGTGTCTGATATTATTATTAGAAAACGATAACAGACAATCCAGTCCGACGGCCGGGAATGTGCCTGATCGTCAGGCACATTCCCGGCCGTCCACTTTATTTCTCGAAAGGAGGCTTTCCTATGCCCTCTTGCTTCACAGCCCTTACTCTTTGCCCGGTCAGCTCGCTTGAGAAGATTTTTCCGGACAGCGACGTCTTCTCGATTCCCGAGTATACCGGCTATACCGTATTGAAAGGAGAGACGCTCTCATTCCAGATTGCGTACCGAATGTACCCGACACAGTACGTGGACATGTTCCCGTCGCAGGACGGTAACATTCCCTTCGAGGATGGGAGATACCGGATCAGCGTTTCAGGTCCTCTTGAGGTTACGATCCGTAAGGTCAGCCTGATTCCTTCCATGCTGCCCGCCTATCCGGATCATGACCCGAATTACCTGCGCGCAGAGCCCGGCCTCTTCCCGGATCTGCTCTCACAGGACGGCTGCAGCCGTTCCTCCGCCATGATCCACG
The DNA here is from genome assembly GCA_018714285.1 of Candidatus Caccomorpha excrementavium. Classification (GTDB taxonomy): domain Bacteria; phylum Bacillota; class Clostridia; order Lachnospirales; family Lachnospiraceae; genus Caccomorpha; species Caccomorpha excrementavium. The sequence goes on from DVNP01000272.1 coordinate 7,501, forward strand.
CGCTTCCCTCCTGCTGGCAGAGTCTCTGGATCGATGTGGAGATTCCCCCAAAATTTTCCCCCGGCACATATTCTTTCATAATTCATGCAGCGGATTTCTCCGGCGCGGTGAAAAAAGAGCGCTCCGTCACGGTTGAGGTAATTGACGCCGTACTTCCGAAGCTCCCCATCGTCCATACGGAATGGTTCAGCTACGACTGTATCGCGGATTATTACGGCGCGCCGCCCTTCTCGGAGCGCTTCTGGTCCATTATGGAAGCCTTTATCCGCACCGCCGTCAGACGCAATATCAATACGATTCTGACCCCCATCTTCACGCCTCCCCTGGATACGGCGGTCGGCGGGGAACGTACTCCTGTTCAGCTGATCGGCATTGCCCGTACGGGCGGCGAATGGTCATTTGATTTCACGAATCTGGACCGCTTCGTAAGGCTTTGTCTGACACTTGGAATCGAGTATTTCGAGATGGCTCACCTGTTCACGCAGTGGGGCGCGAAGTGTGCTCCGAATATCTATGTTCAGGAAGACGGGAATACGATCCACGCGTTCGGATGGCACACTCCCGCCTGCAAAGCAGAATACCGGGAATTCCTCCACGCCTTCCTCCCCGCGCTTACAAAAAGGCTGCATACGCTTGGCATCGCGGATAAGACCTGGTTTCATATCTCGGACGAACCGTCCGCCGATACGCTTGACGATTATCGGGCGGCAAAGGAAATGGTCTCCGGATATCTGTCCGGATTTCCGATTGTTGACGCCCTAAGTCATGTGGAATATTACAGGCAGGGAATCTGCAGCCATCCGGTCCCGTCAACCAGCCACGTTCATGAATTCCTGAAGGAAGACGTTCCGGGGCTGTGGACCTATTACTGCTGCGGACAGGGCGTGGATGTCAGCAATGTGTTCTTCGCCATGCCCTCCGCCAGGAACCGGATTCTCGGAGTACAGCTCTACCTGTACCGGATCGCCGGCTTTCTCCACTGGGGATACAACTTCTATCATTCGGCCCTCTCCCTGTATCCGATCAATCCGTTCACAACAACGGATGCCGGCGGAGCCTTCCCGTCCGGGGATGCCTTTCTGGTCTATCCGGGAAAGGACGGACGCCCGTTAGAATCCATACGGCTGATGGTGCAAAGCGAAGCATTTCAGGATCTGCGGGCCTTAACCCTCTTAGAGAGCCGTATCGGGTTCGAAGCGGTGAAGGAGCTGATCGAAGAAGGCTTCGGTCCGATCACCTTCTTCTCCTATCCAAAATCCCCAGCATATCTTCTTGAGCTTCGCAGAAAGGTGAATCAGAAACTGAAGGAGACGAATTCCCCCGATCAGACGGGCTGACCCTTACGCAGTCCCGTTCCGGAAGCGGCCCGACAGGCGGCGTTTTTCCAAAGACTATGCCTGTATTCTATTCTGACTTATGCAAAATAAGTATAGCCGAAATAACGGCGCATATATTGACACAATGTCAGAATCATGCTATATTACACATGCTGACACAATGTCAGAATATAGAGCGTACCGCATGCCGGCGCAGGAAGCTCTTCTGCGGGCTTTCTGCCGCTGTCCTGCGATTACTCCAAGGCGCTTTCCGTCTCCGTGAACTGTAACGAGGATCCCTGGGAGAAATATTACGTCCGCTTTGAGGAACCGTCCTGCGAGACTCTGCCGGTAGGCTGTGTTCTGACCATGGCGGGCACGGGATCCGAGATGAATGCCTGAGCCGTCATTACCAATCCGGCAACCAGACAGAAGATCGGACACGTATTCACAGATGAGTCCATTATGCCGAAATTCGCCATTCTAAACCCTGGATATACCCTGACTCTGCCGCATTATCAGATGGCTGCCGGAATCTATGACATCTTCAATCATATCTGCGAGCAGTATTTTTCCGGCGAAGACGACAACACCAGCGATTATATCAGCGAAGGCCTGATGCGTTCGGTTATCCATGCAAGCCGTATTGCCAATCAGAATCCTCAGGACTACGAGGCAAGAAGCAATATCATGTGGACAGCCACCTGGGCGCTTAACACCCTGGTCTCCCGCGGCAAATCCACCGACTGGATGGTTCATATGATCGGACAGTCCGTAGGCGCTTATACCAACGCAACCCACGGCATGACACTGGCTGCCGTTTCCCTGCCGTACTACCGCCACATCCTCCCTTACGGCCTGCAGAAGTTCAAAAGATTTGCCGTGAACGTATGGGACGTGAATCCGGACGGCAAGACAGATGAACAGACGGCTCTGGAAGGACTTGCCGCCATGGAGGGCTGGATGAAGGAGCTTGGCCTTGTCATGAACATTTCCGAGCTGGGAGCTACAGAGAATATGCTGGAAGGCATCGCCAATGGCACTATCATCATGACCGGCGGATACAAGGTTCTGGATCACGATGAAGTTGTTGAAATTCAGAAGGAAAGCCTGAATTAAAAGTATACTGAAATAAAACATTCCGCCGGAATCAGAGCCTGTCTGATGTTCCGGCGGAACGCTTTTATGAAGCTTCCTTACAGGAATATTCATCTCTTTTCACTTCTGCGTCAATATCTGATACATCCCCGGACGCCTGTCTCTGAACAGCCCCCAGTTCAGCCTGTCCTCCACCAGCGCATCCAGATCAAAGGATGCCTCAATCACTCCCTCCTCCTCGCGTCCAAGAACCGCCTTCAAGGCTCCCATACCGTCTGTAATAAAGGAGGAACCATAAAAGACAAGCTCAGAGGATTGATTGCCGTTTTCCGGACACGGAAGCACATTCTCCCGGCCAATGCGGTTCGCCGCAATCACCGGCATCAGATTGGCCGCCGAATGTCCCTGCATACACCGTCTCCAGTGCTCCATGCTGTCACATTCCAGAATCGGCTCGCTCCCGATCGCGGTCGGATAGAACAAAAGCTCCGCGCCCTGCACCGCCAGACATCTGGCCGTCTCCGGAAACCACTGATCCCAGCAGATTCCGATTCCGATACGGCCGAATTCCGTATCAAATACCCTAAATCCCGTATCTCCCGGAGTAAAATAGAACTTCTCCTGATAATAATGATCATCCGGAATATGCGTCTTGCGGTATACGCCAAGATTCTGCCCGTCCGCGTCAATCACCGCGACGCTGTTGAACAGCCGGTTACCGTCCCGCTCAAAAAAGCTGATCGGAAACACCGCACCCAGCTCCTTCGCAATTTTCGAGAAATGCCGCACCGCGTCATTCTCTCCGGCGGGCTTTGCGAAGCGGTAATACTCATATCTGCGCTCCTGGCAGAAGTACTGTCTTTCGAACAGCTCCGGAAGCAGAATGATATTCGCTCCCCTTCCCGCCGCTTCCCGCGCCAGCGCTTCTGCTCTCTTAATATTTTCAAAGCAGTCGGTGCCGCACCTCATCTGCACCGCCGCCGCCGTCACCTTTCTCAACCCGGTCCATCCTTTCTTTTCTGTGGAATCTGTTGTGTAATACAGTGGATGTTGCCTCCGCCCGTCAGGATATCTCTTGCCGGGATCGGGTATATCTTTCGTTCCGGGAAGCATTCTGAAAGAATGCTTACGGCCTGCGCGTCATTCTCGTCTCCGAACTGCGGTACGATCACGCCGCCGTTCGAGATGTAGAAGTTCACATAGCTGGCCGCCAGCCGCTCCCCGGGCTCCCTCTCGTCCTCGCCCGGCTCGAACACGAAGCCTTCCACGTCCTCCTTAGTCATGCAGACGGGGACCTTCGGGATCGGGAGCCTGTGAATCACGAAGGATCTCCCCTTCGCGTCCGTCTCCCTCATCAGAACATTCCAGTCTGCCAGAGAGAACGCATACTGCGGATCCGACTCATCATCCGTCCAGGCCAGCACGACCTCTCCCGGACGCACGAACGCGCAGACATTATCCACATGCTCGTTCGTCTCGTCCTGCCAGATTCCGTGAGGAAGCCAGATCACCTTCTGCGCGCCAAGCCAGTACTTCAGCCGTTCCTCTATCTGTTCCTTTGTAAGTCCGGGATTTCTTCCCGGACTTAACAGACAGGCTTCCGTAACCAGAAGAGTTCCCTCCCCGTCCGAATGAACGGCCCCGCCCTCAAGCACGAACGGCCTCGCGTCCATACAGGGATAGCCAAGCTCTTCGCAGACCTGCCGGGCAACCTTATCATCCCGGCTCCAGTCCGGATACAGCCCGTC
>DVNP01000032.1 GCA_018714285.1 Candidatus Caccomorpha excrementavium
AAGGAAGTCAAGATCAATCCGTTATGCCGTTCGCGAGATCAGATACGCTCCGAGAAACAGGATCCCCGTCATGACCGCCATGCTGCCCGCGATTGAGACGCTTAAGCAGACAGCGCAGAGGTATCCGGCAAGTCCTGCCGTAATGCCGAACAAAGCGGCAAGCGGCAGCAGGCGGGAGAGACGGCGCGTCAGCAGAAAGGCCGATCCGGCCGGGCCGGTCAGAAGGGCGACGGTCAGAACCGAGCCGCAGGTTTCAAAGACGCCGACCGCCGTGATGGAGGCCGCGGTGATCAGTACGTAACGGAACAGTCCGGGAAGAAATCCGGTCAGAGCGGCCAGAACCGGATCGAACGCGGCGAGGGTGAGCTCCTTATAGAACAGGAGAATGAGAAGCAGGTTCATGGCAAGCAGGAATACGCTGCGCCAGACTCCCTTCGCGCCGATATCCGTTCCGTTCACAATCAGCCGGTCGAAGGGCGCGTAGGCAGGTTCGCCAAGCAGGACAGAGTCCGTATCCAGATGTACGGAGTCGGAACAACGCGCGATCAGGATCAGCGCGGCCGCGAACAGGAAGGGTGCAATCAGGCCTGCGGCAGAGTCTTCCCGTACCAGTCCGGTGCGGTACAGAAGCTCAATCAGCCACACAGAGACGACGCCGCTGAAAGCCGCGCCGGCATACAGAAGCGGCGAAGAAAGATCTCCTGTCATGAGATATCCAAGGACAATCCCGGGCAGTATGGTATGGGAGATCGAATCGGCGGCCATGGACATCCGGAACAGAAGCAGGAAGACGCCGGGAATGGCGCAGGCCGCGCCGGTGAGGACACAGATAAGGAGGATTTCATAATCAATCATGGCGCGGGCTCCTTTCGGTTCCGGACAGCAGGCGGCGGATCATGCAGAAGAGAATTCCCCGGCCGGGCGCGAATAAAAGACTGAAGACCGCAATGCCGAAGACGCAGCAGATCACCGCGGGACCGGAGGGTAGGCCGGGAATAAGACAGCTTGCCGCGGTTGCCGCCGCGCCGGAGAGAGCGCCGAACAGGGCGGCAAGGAAGCACATGGACTTAAGAGACCTGGTCCATTGCCTTGCGGCGGCAGCGGGAGCGGTCAGCAGCGCGCTCATAAAAACGGCGCCGGCCGACTGAAGTCCCAGAACGATGAGAAGAATCAGAAGCAGGGACAGCAGAAGGGTCAGCGCCCTGACAGGGAGCCCTGCGCTTCTTGCGTAATCCGCGTCAAAGGTGATCAGCAGGAATTCTTTAAAGAACAGGAACGTGATCAGCAGAATCAGCAGTCCGCCTGCCGCGCAGACGGCCACATCCTTAGCAAGCAGAGTTCCTGCCTGACCGTACAGATACCGGTCAAGACCTGCATGACCCGCATCCGGGAGCCGTTTTGCATACGTAAGAAGCACCATGCCGCCTCCGAAGAAGACAGACAGAAACAGGGCGAGCGCGCAGTCGAAGGGCAGCCTTGAGGTACGGACGATAAGACGAATCAGAAGCAGGCAGACAAGACCGGAGAGCATGGCTCCCGCAAGAAGAATCCCCGTGGTTTTACTGCCGGTAAACAGCCAGGCCAGGACGATCCCGGGCATGGAGGCATGGGATACGGCGTCTCCAATCAGGCTTTCGCGGCGCAGGACGGCAAAGCTTCCGAGAATTCCGCATAAGCCTCCGAGCAGGGCGGTTCCCGCCGCTACCATCAGGAAGGTATAATCGGACAGAAGAGAAAGCAGGACATTCACAGGCCGTCCTCCTCCCATACGGGCAGCGCCTGAAAGGCGGCAGCTATCCGTTCACGGGTATATACCTCATGAACCGGACCGGACGCGATGATTCCGCGGTTAATCAGAATGACCCAGTCAAAATATTCGGCGACGGTTTTCAAATCATGGTGAACGATCAGAATGGTTTTCCCTTCCTCCCTGCGCTGCTTTAAAAGCGATATCATAACAGCCTCCGTTGCCTGATCCACTCCGCGGAACGGTTCGTCCATGAGATAAATCTCCGCTTCCTGCATGAGCGCCCGGGCAAGGAATACCCGCTGTCTCTGGCCGCCGGAGAGCGCGCCGATCTGCCGGTCTGCGTATTCTCTCATGCCGACGGAATTAAGAATCTCAAGAGCGCGCCGGATCTCCTTCTTCCCGGGACGTCTAATCAGGCCCAGCCTTCCGTAGCAGCCCATCAGGACGACATCAAGGGCCGTAACCGGGAAATCCCGGTCAACCGAACTGCTCTGCGGCACATACCCGATTTGCTTTCGTAAGGCGCCAAAGGCGACAGTTCCCGACACAGGCTTTAAAAGTCCGGTCAGGGATTTCAAAAGGGTGGTCTTGCCGGCGCCGTTCGGCCCGAGAATGGCTGCCATAACGCCCTTCGGAACGGACAGGGAGACATGATTGAGAACAGGGCTCGAACCGTACGCGGCAGTCAGATCGACGGCAATGACGGCGGCATCCGCGGCAGTCAGGCCGGCGGAAGGCAGATCCGCGGGAGTGCGGACGGATACAGAGATCGAATTCATATAGCCTCCTCTCCGGCGCTCAGTACGTGAGAGCGTCAACAATGGTATCGATGTTGCTGCGGAACATGAGAAGATAGGTATCAGCGCCGGATACTGCGGCTCCGAGAGAGTCGGAGTACAGACGTCCGCCGTCTATGGTCCGCATTCCGCGAGCGGCGGCGGCATCCGTCAGAGCGGTCAGGGCTTTGGGAGACAGGGAGGATTCCGTGAATACGGCGCGGATCCCGTGCGCGGCTATGTAATCCGCCAGGGAGATGATATCCGCGGTTCCCGCCTCGGAATCCGTACTGATTCCGAGAAGCCCCTTCACCTCATAGCCGTAGGCATTGCCGAAATACCGGAATGCGTCGTGCGCGGTAATCAGCACGCGCTGTTCTTCCTCAAGCTCTCCGGTCCGGAAGCGGATATAGCCGTCAAGCTCATTCAGCTCTTCCAGATAGGAGGCCAGGTTATTTTCGTATCCGCTCTGATACTCCGGATCATATTCCGAGAGAGTTTTCGAGAGAAAGACGGCGGCCTTCTGCCAGAGAGCAACATCGAACCAGACATGGGGATCCGGAGTGCCCGGATTGTCTTCCGGACAGAGAAGCTCCGAAGCAGAGAAGGCGTCTTCGATGCAGATAACGCCGCGGCCCTGCTCCTGAAGAGAAGAAAGGATTTCTCCGAGTTTGCCCTCAAGAAATAATCCGTGATAGAGGATGAGATCGGAAGACTTTAACAGGGCCGTGTCGCCGGGATCGGCCTGGTAGGTATGCGGATCGGTCCCGGGACTCATCAGGCAGTCAACCGTGATTCTGCCGGATCCGATCTGCCGGGCCAGATCCGCAAGGAGCGTTGTGGTTGCCGTAAGCGTTATAGCTTCTTCTTTTGATTGAGGGGCCGCTGCCCGGGCAAGATGGTACCAGGCGCGGGCAGACAGACCGTAGATCAGAGAAAATAAGATTGCGGTCAGTACCGGTATTTTTCTGCGGAATAATCGCATGATTCCTCCCGGGATTACAGGTTCCTGATGTATCGTATGCGGAAGGGAGGGGAGTGGTGCATGAGAATCTAATAGGCATCCGCTATTGTATATCCCATGTTCTTCTATATATAATGAAAAAACAGAAAGAACCAGTTTTGTTATGGAGGGTATTATGAATAAGAAGGACTATGCGCTCCTGCCTCCGATGGGCTGGAACAGCTACGATTATTATGATACGGCGGTGACGGAGCAGATTTCAGTATATCCCGTTTTCAAAGCTTGAGATGGATGAGTATTCCAGACTGCTTCCCTGTCCGGAGAGATTTCCGTCGGAAGAGGAGCCGGATAGGCTTATTATAATTCACTGATTAAGCTGTATGTGCAGTGGGGCGTTGATTATATCAAATGTGATGATATCTGCAATACGAATCTGTATCCGAACCGTTATTCCGCGGGAGGAGAGATCCGGATGCTGCATCAGGCGATTCAGGCAGCCGGGCGTCCGATTGTGTTAAGCCTGTCTCCCGGCGAAGAGAATATGACTGCGGAGGGAAGGATTGAGACTCAGATTGCGGCTCACGGAGCGAAACTGTACCGGATTCTGTAAAAGGGGCCTGCGGCAGCGGCTATAACAGCCGCTGCCCGTTGATAACCAGCCGGAACTGCAGGCCGAGCTTCTCCGCCGCTTTCCGGCAGAGCGTCATGCGGTTTAAGAAGATCTCGAAATAATCCATTACGGCGCAGATGTCCGTGTCAATCGTAAGAATAAGTTCGGCTGATTCCGAAGGCTTGATATCCAGTCTGGACTCCCGGACGGAGTAATTTACCCGATCGTGTATGTCGAAGTTCGTGCGGTCAGGATTCCTGACGCGGCTGCGTCGCACATCCGTTTTATCAGCCAGAATCAGCGCCGCGGCGACCGGATTGACCGGGAATGCGGTGGATTCGTCATGGTTGCCGATGGCGGTGATGATAGTTGCGATATCTTCCGGATCCGCGCCCATCTTGTCAAGAATCCGGAACGCCATGACCGCGCCGCTCTGCGCGTGATCGATTCGGTTGATAACATTGCCGATATCATGCAGGTACCCCGCCATGCGCGCAAGCTCTGCCTCACGTTCGCTGTATCCGAGCATCCGAAGGATGCGGCTGGCGCAGTCCGCTACCTTAACGACGTGGGCGAAGCTGTGTTCCGTATAGCCAAGTGCGATGAGAGATTCGTCCGCTTTCAGAATGTAGGTTCGGATCGCTTCATTATTCCTCAGATCCTGATAAGTAATTTTCATATTTTTGTCATCCTTATTTGCTGTAAGATTTGTTGTAATATTTATAGTGGCAGTTCCTTTATACCATATTTCTTACGTCTGTTCAAGATTGCGCGAAGATGCGAAACCGGTTGTAAACACAGGTTCTCTGTGCTAGAATAAAGATAAAGCAGGCAGGCTGCGGCAGCGCCTGCTTTTACTGCTATTATAAGGAGGGATTCGTTCGGTTTGAGAAATGGAATGGATATTACGCTTAACGTTATGGAGAGAGGAAGCGGAAAGCCGCTAGTTCTGCTTCACGGCAACGGAGAGAGTCTGGAATATTTCAAAAGCCAGATCCGGTATTTTTCACGCTCATACCGGGTCATCGCGGTCGATACCAGAGGACACGGCGGATCGGAACGAGGCAGCGCGCCCTTTACGCTGAAGCAGTTCGCGAAGGATCTGAAGGCGCTTCTGGATACGATGGGAATCCGTAAGATTTCCCTGCTTGGCTTTTCGGACGGGGGCAATATTGCTTTGATCTTCGCTCTGAAATATCCGGATTCCGTAGAGCGGCTGATCTTAAACGGCGCGAACCTGAATCCATTTGGAATGAAGGCTTCGGCGCTGATTCCGATTGCGTTTGAATACGCTGCCGCGGTCGTGAAAGCCTCCGGCGGCAGCGACGCCCTGAGGCATATGACGGGCGGCGAGGACAGGAAGATTTCGGCGCAGAAGAGAGAGGCTGTCAGAAAGAAGGAGCTGTTCGGCCTGATGATCCGCGAGCCGTGGATTCGGCCAAAGCATCTGCAGGAGATCTCCTGTCCGACGCTTGTGATTGCAGGAACAAAGGATATGATACGGACTTCGCATACCCGTCTGATTGCGAAGCGGATACGAAGCGTGCGCCTTGTGCTGCTGCGCGGAGATCACTTTATCGCGGCAGAAAGGAGCAGGGCGTTCAATCGGGCAGTGGAACGGTTTTTGAGGGAATCAGAGGAGGAATATGATACCGGAGATTGATTGTGTTGACGGCGGCATTGTTCCGTATATGGGGCAGAATCTGAGGCTTCGGATTCAGTATGAGGAAGGGCTCGGCTTTGCCGGAATCCGTCTGAAGGACGGAGAGCTGAGAATCAGAACCGGGCGGACGGAGCATGATATTCTCTGCCGGGTGCTGAAGGAGTGGTACCGGAGAGCGGCAGGACTCCGGATTCCGGAGAGAACGGCCTATTATGCGAGAATCATGAAGGAGACCTACAACGGAATCCGGATTAAGGATACGAAGACCAGATGGGGGAGCTGCAGCGGCAGGAGGAATCTGAACTTCTCCTTCCGGCTGATCCTGGCTCCGGAGGCGGTCATGGAGTATGTGATTGTGCATGAGCTGAGTCATCTGAAGTTTATGAATCATTCAAAGGACTTCTGGAACCGGGTGGAAGAGTTCTGCCCGGATTACAGGACACAGGAGGCATGGCTGAAGGAGAACGGCGGAGTGATCTCAAGAGCATTCGGCGAGAGCCGGAAGGAGAAGAATGAAGATTAGAAAGCATTTTATTTTCTACGGGTATGTTCAGGGCGTGGGATTCCGCTTCCGGGCCGTGAACGCGGCGCGTTCGCTTGGCCTTACGGGCTGGGTGAGGAATGAGTGGGACGGCAGTGTTGAGATGGAGGTGCAGGGGGAAAAGGAGGCGATTGATCTTCTGATTGAAAGGCTTCAGGCGGGCAGCTTTATCCGGATTGAGCGAATGGAAGAAAAGGAGATTGCCGTACAGAGTGAAAGCGGCTTCTATGCAAGGTAAGATGACAAGACAGAGATTGTGTGTCAGAGCAATCAAAGGAAGGAGATGAGAACATGATATTTCTGGAATATCCGCCGTGCAGTACCTGCAGAAAGGCAAAGGCATGGCTTGACAGGAACAAAATATCCTATGAGGACAGGCATATTGTCCGGGATAATCCGACGGCAGAGGAGCTGAAGGAGTGGATAGAACGAAGCGGACTTCCGGTTCAGAAGTTCTTTAATACAAGCGGACTGAAGTATAAGGAGCTGGGACTGAAGGATAAGCGGAAGGATATGAGCGAGGAAGAACAGATTGCGCTCCTTGCCACAGACGGAATGCTGGTGAAGAGACCAATTGCGGTTGCGGATGACAGGGTTCTGGTCGGATTCAAGGAAGCGGAATGGGAAGGGCTGAAGAAGGAGTCTGGCAGATAATCCGGAAACAGGAAAAGGAAACATCATCACGAAGGTTTGTTGTAAAAGATGTTTCAGACTCCGCAGATTTTTCAGAATTTTCATTAAAATTCGATTGACAGAAAAGATCGAAATATGGTATGGTAGTATATAGTGTGAAGAGGCATTATCGTTTTCATGCAAATATTTGACCACTTCCAAAGACGGGAGTTAAGCCCATACGGACAGGCGGGTCAGTTGCCGACGTGGGAGACCACATTATTGATTGAGTTAGAAGCTCAAATTTTATAAGTTGATTATTTGATAATCAGTGTAGGTATACATCATCTTGTGAAACGGTCAATAAGCGCAGTATATTTGCCATACAGATCGAAAACGATAGCATCCCGGAGAGTGTGCGGAAGGGGAATCTTTCTTTGCAGTCCCGATAATGGAAGCCATAAGGAGGCAGATGATGTATGTCATCTGCTTTTTTTGTGTACATTATGCATGGAAAGGGGAAGGTGGAATGTCATGAATATTGAGAATCAAAAGCGCGCTCCGATTTATGAGGCTCTGGAGCGTTTTCGGAAGAGGAGGGTGGTCCCCTTTGATGTGCCGGGACACAAAAGAGGGAGAGGGAATCCGGAGCTGGTTTCGCTTCTGGGTGAGAAATGCGTCAGCCTGGATGT
>DVNP01000273.1 GCA_018714285.1 Candidatus Caccomorpha excrementavium
AGGCTAATCCGAAGAGAATGCATAACAGCATAAAAGAAGCCCCGCCGAGAGTGCAAAACTCAAGGCAGGACGATTTTATTTATTTTCATTTCCATCCTGATACCACTGACTCTGCGCCTCATACATACTCTTGTATAAGCCCTCCTGATGAATCAGCTCTTCAAAGGAGCCGTCCTGTACAATTCTTCCGTCCTTCAGCACCAGAATCCGATCGCAGAAGCGTGTGGAGCCCAGGCGGTGGCTGATCAGGATCCCGATCCGCCCCATCCCGCGGATCTGCTCATAATACTGCCGGTAGACAGACGCTTCCGTCATCACATCCATGCTCGCGTTGGGTTCATCCAGAACCAGCAGGGATCCTCTTGCATAAAAGCCCCGGGCAACCGCAAGCTTCTGCCACTGGCCGCCTGACAGCTGCACGGAATCAGGTAGGAGACTTCCGAGGGTCGTCTCATACCCCATGGGGAGCTGTCCGATGAATCCATCCGCATCCGCTTCCCCGGCGGCTCTCCGGATATTCTCTTTCTTCGGCTCCTCATGCGGCGCGCCAAACCAGATATTTTCCCCTACCGTAAGCTCATAGCGGACATAATCCTGGAAGACCGAACTGACCCGGTCAAATGTAGGACCGGACGGAGGCGCCAGGATCCCGTCTACCCGGATTTCTCCCTTAAGCGGAGCATATAACCCCAGGATCACCTTGCTTAAGGTTGATTTCCCACTTCCGTTCTCACCCACGATTCCGACGGTTTCCCCGGCACGCAGCGTAAGATTGATCCCCTCCAGCTGATGATTCTCTCTGTTCGGATAACGGAAGGACACGTCCTTCAGCTCCAGCGTATGATACGGCCCGGCTGCAGGCTCCGCCTTATCCGTATCCGTCTTCCTCCGGATCAGCTCCCAGAAATCACTGCCGTACATTGTCGCCTCGGCAATGTATTTCCCGTTGAATGCAAATCCAATCACCGCTTCCTGAGCGGACATGACGCCGCTGATTACCACTGACAGCATATCAATCTGATAAAGCTCCGGCCGGGCTGTCAGCAGATAGAGCGCATAGAGGATCAGGAAAATATTTCCGGACAAAATTAGCAAAGACTCAAACAGATTCCCGTGCAGGACATGCTGAATAAAATACCGTGTCCGCTGCCGGATGTTATCCCTGGTAATCGCCTGATACCGGTCCAGGAACAGCTCCTTTGCCCCGAAGATCTCAAGCTCAATCAAACTGTCCTTCGTGGTGAGGGAATTCAGAAAATAGGAACCCAGGTTGTTTGCCGGGTACTGCTTCTGATACATCGCGTACATTGCCTGATCCTGCTTCAGGCGGATCAGAACGATCGGAAGCGAGGTTGCCACAGAGACCAGCGGGAAAACCAGGCTGTATCCGCCAAGCAGGACAAGCACCGAGACCATGGAAGCGAATCCGGAGACCAGAACAATCATTGACCGGAAGCTCGAATCGAATCGTCTGTTGACAAACTCAAGCGCCCGCCCAATCCGCATCTGTTCCTCGCTCCCTTCCTGACAAACCGCAGGAATCCGGTTCACCGCTTCCATGAGATCCCTCATCATCTTCTTCTGTACTCTGGCGTAGAGCCTGGATCTCTCATAGGGAATCGCGGCCGTGATCAGCCTGATTGCCAGCAGGGCGGCAATCCATCCCGCGACATAGGGAAGGCACGCGGTCAGCCGTGTGTCTGCGGACAAAACCTCTGTCAGGACTCGAACGATCTGTCCGGTCAGCCATACCTGCAGGGTATTCAAGAAAGCCCACAGAATATTGACGGTAAACAGAAAGACCGTCAGAAGCCTGCCGGAGGAAAGGCAGTACCTTAAGATATCCAGAAAGGTTACTAATTGTTTTTTCATACGGCTGCCTCTCCTTCCTTCTGATACCACTGCGCCTGTGTGGAATACAATTCCGCATAATAACCATTTCTGCGCAGGAGCTCTTCATGCGTCCCCGTCTCTTCCAGACGCCCCTCCTTAAATACCAGAATACGGTCTGTCTTAGTTGCAACGCCGATTCTGTGAGACACGATGATCCGAAGCGCGTCCGTTCCCGTAAAAGAATCCCTGCTCACAAACCGTGTCAGAATCTCCGCCTCCAGGAGCGGATCCAAAGCGGCCGTCGGCTCATCCATGATAAAGAGATCCGCGGGCTTATACATTCCCCGGGCAATCGCCAGACGCTGCCATTGTCCCCCGGACAGCTCCACTCCGTTCTCCCGGATATTGGTCAGCCTGGTCTGGCAGCCGGACGGCAGCTTCTCTATCGTTTCCTCAAGCCCGCACTGCCTGACGGCCTCCATGATTCGTTCTCCCGGAGGCTCCCCCTCCGCGGCAAAGAGATCGATATTCTGCGCGGCTGTCAGGGGATACCTGTTATAGACCTGAAGAATGGAAGAAATATGCCGGAAATAAGAGTCCCTGTCCAGTGTGCAGACATCCCGCCCGTTGCACAGCACCCGCCCGGAATCGGGCTGATACAGCCCCAGAAGGAGCTTGACAAATGTTGTCTTCCCCGCGCCGTTCTCCCCGACAATCGCCACAGTCTCGCCGGAATGAAGCTCCACGCAGACATCCTGCAGCACGGGCTGCGGGCTGCCCTCATAGGAGAAGGTGACATGGTCAAACGAAATCGTGCGGATCGGCTCATGGAACGGCTCTTTAGAAGGCGTCTCCTCCTGGCCCGGCTCCAGAAAATCGAATACCTCCCGGCTGTCAATCAGCTGTCCCTTCAGACCGGCCGAGGAGGAAATCAGCATCCCGAATGCCTGCTGAATCGAGAGCAGAGCAGTTGTCAGGGAAACAAACCGGGCGGCATCCGTGGACGGGAACAGCAGAATCATAACCGTACAAAAAGCCAGCGCAGCCAAAGACGCGCAGCTTCCCAACAGTCCCAGTCCGCTCCGGCTTCTCAGGAACGATATCTGTCCCTGATTCAGCCTGTCCGTCTCCTCTTCCCAGCGCCCCGCAAAGAGAGGCCCCAGGCCAAACAGCATCTTCTCCTTCACATACTGTGTTCCGGTTGACAGCTTCACATAATAATCCTGCCTGCGCCGCCCGTCCATCTGCCGCAGATTCAGCTCATGCTGCATCCGGCTGATGCGCATGGATAAGACCATCTCCGGAAGCTCTCCAAGCATTAGGGGCAGAATCAGCCATGCCTGCCCCTGAAACTGAACCAAAAGCAGGATCAGAGATATGGCGGCCTGAAAGACAGACAGAACGCCAAATAACAGACCGGGCAGACCGTCGGCAAACCGGCGCACCCCTGCTAACTTTGTCTGGAAGTCCGGGTTCTCCACATTGGCATAGGGAAGAGAAACGGTTTTCTCCACAACCATCCGGTCAATCCGGTTCTTAATCCTGTATTGAAA
>DVNP01000274.1 GCA_018714285.1 Candidatus Caccomorpha excrementavium
TAAAATTAAAGTCTCTCTCCTTATCCGTCATGAATCTCGAATTTTCAAGCGCACTCTCAACCCCCTTTGCCTTTCCCTTCAGCATCCTGCGTCCCCTCTTTGTGGCGTCATTTGCGAACAGAAAATACAGCAAAACGATCAGGACAGCTCCAATCAGGCCATACAGATAGGTCCTATAATCCAAAAACAGCGCCGGTTCCCAGAATGCCGCCGCATTTCCTTCCGTCAGCACCGTTCCCAGATTCGCAATCAAAGTATTCAGAAAAAACCCTAGCACCGTCACTGCCGCAAGTACAGCCACAGCCCATAAAAGAATCTTTTTCACCATAACGGCTCCTCCTTCTTATAATACTTTCTCAGCAGCAATACCGCCGCGCATAATCCAATCATCCCGTACAGAACAATCAGCAGCGGACTCTGAAACAGCACCTCGCGGGCGCTCTCAATATGATTCATGATATTCAACGGAATAGACAGCACATTGAAGCCCACATGCAGCAAAATCGGATACAGAGTATTCTCCTCCTGCATCGCAAAATGTCCCAGAAGAATCCCAAGCAGAAACGAATACAGAATCCAGATCGGATTCACATGCAGCAGGGAGAATAAAACTGCCGTAATCACAACCGCTGCCGCATCAGAAAATCCCTTTAACAGCCGGTTCAGGATAAACCCCCGGAATATCATCTCCTCCATAACGGGAGCGGCAAATGTCACGCCAAGCACTGCCAGAATCTGATCCGGACCCTTGAATATACTTTCTGAGCTGTCCGTATAACCTGCCATCCAGGAATCCGGGAGCAGCGTCAGAACAGACGACACAAAGAGGCTCAGTCCGATCCCCGCTCCAAGCAGTCCAAGCCCCTTCTTCCAGTTCACGTTCCGAACGGAAAGAGAAGCCTCCTCTGTGAAAGAAAGCCCCTTCTTCCTGCATCGTCTCCGTATCAGCAGGAGCGCAAGCGTGAATCCCACAACCGTATAAAAATTACCGCTCTCCGCGAAGAACTGTTCTGACGTCATATCCGTCCTCCGCAGCATCATCCCGACCATCATCAGGAATCCCGGTGTCAGTATATATACAAGATAGATTCGAAGCGCACCAAACAATGCCTTTCTCATATCCTTTGCCTGGCTCATTGTTCTATTCCTCCTTTTTAACGCCTGCCGGCAGAAGGGCCGCCCTTTTCCTTCGTATCCCGTTCCTTCTGCCTGTTCACCATACCCGCGTCTGCTCGCTTCTCGCGCTTCGGCTTCTGTTCTCCAAGCAGCTCTTGCAGACTGACCTTCTGCCTGTCGTTCTGCATGCGGATCCGTCCGCTTCTTCTATCTTTCCATTCTCTCTCCTTCTGAAGCCTTATCTCCTGTTCTCTCGAAATTCCGGCAAGCAGGCGCTCCTCTCTGTCCTGCGCTGTCACAAGACCCTCAAAGCATCCGCGGGCAGCCTGAATAATCCGACCGGACTTCTTCCCCTCAAGCTGCTCTTCTAACGACGGGAACGTCTTTGAGTCAGTACCCGGATTCATCCGCCGCTGCCTGACCTGCCTCACCTGTTCCTCCGCTTCCTTTACCGTATTCTCAACAATCGGCCGATCTTCCCTTAAATAATCCTTCAGTCTGGCGTAGCATCCCGCATCCTTGCTGTATTCTCCCGCTGTCTCATCCGACATCTCCACGCAAATCAGCTCTCCCGTCGTCGAAACGGTCCATATCTCATCGAAAGAGGCCCCAAGCTGCGCCTTCGCGGCCATATCCCTGGACCACTCCTCTTTCTCTGTAAGCAGTTTCTCCGCCCGGACAAATATCCCAATCTTCTGTCTCTCCTTCTTCTGGGCCTGTTCCGCCCGAAGACAGTCTCTATTATGCTCCCTGTATTCCTCCGATCCCGTATGCGCGAACAGTTCCTCTTTTGTCCGGCGTTCAGAGGTCTCCTGCCTCGCGCCGAAGATTCCTTCTTTCAGCCTCTGCCACATCCCGGATGCCAGAGGCTTCTCCTCCAGAAGATTCTCACTGTATGTACTGTCAGGACCATGAATGGACACTCTTACAGATTCCACTGCAAACCGCTCCGGAGCGTTAAGAATCTCCTGTACTCCGACAACCACATCAGTAAATGTCAGCCCATACTCCCACATCAGGGAACTGGCGCTCTTATCGTCTATCCAGATACCGTCCCTGGCGTATTCCTTATCCTCGCCGGCCGCCCACAGGTTCATGACTCCGATCAGATTCTCATGAAATCCGGCAGCCTTATCTGCAAATACCCGGATCTTGGCTTCATCGGACAAATCCGCCAGTACGGAGCTGGTTTCGCTCATAAGGCAGGAACGGATATAATCTTCCTGATGCAGCATGGATGTATCCGTGCCCATCATGAGTGTCATTCGCTTTTTTCTGGAATTCCAGGTGTCCGCCGCTTCATAAGCAGGCGGAACATAATCCGGCAAACCCATATCCGTCCCTCCTTTCAGCTCCTGTCGGTCATTATTCGAATGTCAGAATTCCCGAAAAACCTGTCACCTCAAAAATCTCCATAATCTGCGGCTTAACATTACGCAGTACCATGCTTCCTCCTGCCGCATTCACCTTTTTCTGCGCAAATAGAAACACTCTCAGCCCCGCTGAACTGACATATACGGTATCTTCCAGATCAAAGACCAGATTTGTCTTCTTCTCCGCGAACAGAGCTTTTACCTCCTCTTCAAACTTCGGCGCAGTCACAGTGTCAATTCTCGGTATCGTTCTTACAACATATTCCTCTGCCATAACTCTAATCCCTTCCTTTTCATGATTCTTTTACAGACCGAAAAGCGGCTCCCCTGATATAGCCTATTATATACGGTCCTGCGGTATGCAAAACATTCCCGGCAAAAATTGCACGATTTTCAGCAGAATCAGCCGTTCGCCAGATAGCACAGATATCGTTCCTTGGCGCTTAAAGCAAGATTTCTGGATATTCTCAGCTCTGTGCGATCATCCAGAATCACCGCTCCGTTCTGATAGTGAAAGATATGCTGGGCGTTCACCAAAATCGATTTATGTATACGGATGAAGCGGTTTTCATTCTTAAGCTTCTCTTCCATCTCATCCAGCTTACCATACAAACTTACCTCCTCACCTCCCAACAGATGAATGGTCAGCTTATGAGCATTGCTCTCGATAAAAGAAACCTTCCTGCAGGGAATCCTGAAAATTCCCTTCGGCGTTCTGACATCAAAGGCCTGACTGTCCGATTCCTCCAGCACCTCGACTGCCCGGTTTAATATCGCGCCAAGGCCCTTTGCCGTCACCGGTCTTAACAAATAATAAAATGCTCCGACCGTATAGGAACTGACCGCGAATCTTTCCGTGTTTGACAAATAAATAACAAGCCCGCCCGAATCATATTCGCGCAGTTCTTTTATTGTTTCGATTCCGTTCAGCCCACTCAGGGAAGCATTAATAAATATAATATGAAAATGACCGATATTAGCTGTATGATGGAGCAAGTCAAATCCGCTCTGAAATCTTATGATGTTGGCCTCCTTGCCGGCATCCGTCAGACAGGTTTTAATTGTGCCGTATAAATATTCACCATCGGCTTCCCGGTCTTCACATATTGCAATTTGAAGCATGCCGGCATATCCTCCTTCCTCTCCTTTGGTTCCACTTCTGGATCAATAGCCTCCTCCATAGATTAACACATTTTTCTTCGATTCGCAACACTTTTCCGCAGGATGTGTCAGGCTTCTCTGCCATTATCTGCAAGAACGGTTCTGCAAAGTGTTTCAAATGAATCGCGAAATCCCGATGCTTCATCTCCGGCGCTCCGCTTCATCTTTCCGCAGCGCTTTCCCGAACGTCTCTGCATCCGCGAAAGGTGGCGTTCAAACAGCTTCTGCCCTATATTCTCATTCGTATAGAGCCGGCCGCTCTGATGAATCGCATAAGCCTGCTTTCCAAGCGCCATTGCCGCCACTCCGTAATCCTGCGTCACTACAATGTCGCCGCGTTCCGTCTGGTTTATCAGCGCAATATCAACCGCATCGCTTCCTTTTCCGATTATAACGACGGAACCATATCCCGGATCCAGAATATGACTGGTATCCGCAAAAAATATCACCGGAATCTCAAAGCAGGCGGCTACCTTTTCAATGACCTTTCTGACCGGACACGCATCCGCATCCACCAGTACTTTCATAATGACCC